>CAIUAC010000468.1 GCA_903896985.1 uncultured Sandaracinus sp. | reverse complement strand
TCGACGCGACGATCTCCCACAACGTGTACTTCGACGACTCGGGCGCCGGAGGCTCGTTCGTCGCCCTCGCCGCGGCGGCGGGCACGGGGCTGATCCACCTCGAGGTGACCGGCAAGCTCGTGTTCGGCGTCAATGGCTACAAGGGCTCCGACGTGGGCGCGATCGTCAGCCTCATCGACTTCAGCGGCGAGGCCACCTACACGCCACCGACGCCGCCGACCTACCTGACCTACTCGCGCTTCGCCGAGAAGAACGTCCGCTTCGCCGACAACCGGGTCATCGTGACGGCGACCGAGAGCAAGCTCGTCGGACTCAAGGTCTTCCGAGGCAGCGACGGCGCGTACCAATCCATCGAGTCGGTGCGCTGCAGCCCGACCTCGGGCAGCCCCGCCAGCGCGCCCGGGCTGTCGTTCGAGCGCCTCGAGGAGGCGACCACCCCCGAGCTGCGGGCGCTGTTCTTCGACCCGCGCGTCGACGCCGACTGGTCGCTCCTCGAGAGTCGTATTCCCGTCGTCTCCTCGCCGCTGCACATGGCGGCAGTGTACGAGCGCTACTGAGGGGGCGTGAGCTGTGGTGCGGTGCGCGCGGAGCCCGCGCTTCGCAGACCGCCGCTACCCCCGCTCGCTGATCACGCGGTCGAGCGTGTGCACGAGCAGGTCCGACTGATAGGGCTTGCTCAAGAAGGCCATCGGGCGCTCGGGGTGCACGCCCTCCATCACCTGCGCTTCGCCGTAGCCGCTCGCGAGGATCACGGGGAAGCCGGGGGCTAGCCGGCGGAGCTCGGTCAGCGTCTGCCAGCCGTCCATGCGCGGCATCGTCACATCGCAGAGCACGCAGGCGAGGTCGCTCTGGTGCGCGCGAAACAGCTCGAGCGCGGCGGCCCCATCGGCTGCCTCCAGCACCGTGAAGCCGGCGCCGCGGAGGGCGCGCGCGACGGTCTTGCGCACGCCGGGTTCGTCGTCGACGAGCAACACGGAGCCACGCGCCGCTTGGGTCTCCGACGCAGCGTCGGCGAGCCCCACGAACGAAGGCGCGGCCGGCTCGGCGGGCAAGTAGACGCGGAACACGCTGCCGCGCCCGACCTCGCTCTCGACCGTGATCACTCCGTCGTGTGCGCGCACGATCCCGAGCGCCACGGACAAGCCGAGCCCGCGCCCGACGAACTTCGTCGTGTAGAACGGGTCGAAGATCGTGTCGATCTCGCCCGCGGGGATCCCGCGGCCCGTGTCAGCCACCTCCACATAAGCGTAGGTGTCTGCGGTCGGCTGCCAGTCCACCGGGAAGCGATGCGCCGACGGCACCGCCGACGCGGCGACGAGCCCGCCGCTGACGCGGATCGTGCCGCGCGAGTCGGCGCACGCCTCCGCGGCGTTGTTGATGAGGTTCCCGAGCACGCGGTGAAGCTCGCCCGCGTTGGAGCGGACGGCCGGGCTGGACTCTGGGAGCTCCGCGTCGAGCCGAACGCCCGCGGGGAGCGTATCCCGGAGGAGCGGCAACTGCCGCGCGCAACACTCCGAGAGGCTCAGCACCTCGCGCGTGCCGGATGATTGGCCGAGATAGGCGAGCATCTGCCCGCTGACGTCGGCGGCCTTGCGCGCAGACTGCCGCGCCTCGGCGAGGAGCTCGAACGCCTCCTCGTCGCTCGGCAACGAGTCGAGGGCGAAGTCGAGGTTCATCATCAGCGCGTGCAGGTGATTGTTGAAGTGATGCGCGACGGCCGCCGCCATGCGCCCGAGGCTGTCGGACTTCTGCACCAGCCGCGCCTGCGCCTCGAGCGCGGCGCTGTGCGCCTCGGCCGCCTTGCGGGCCGTGACGTCGACGCTGAAGCCGGCGAGCAGGCGCTGCCCGCCGATCGTCAGCGGGAACTTCACCGACTCGTAGGTCAGCGAACCGACCTGGTTGGTCACGACCAAGGGCTTTCCGGAGGAGACGACCTGCCAATCATCGGCCGTGATCGACGCGGCGAGGTCGGCTGGGAACAAGTCCGACATCGTCTTGCCGAGCACCTCGGTGCTCGGGGGTCCGCTCGCGCCGACGAAGCTGCGGCTGGCGCGAAGGAAGCGGCTCTCCGTCGGGGTGACGCTGTTCACGTACATGAGGGCAGGCGAATGCTCGAACAGCGCGGCGAGCAACTCCTCGCTGGCGCGCAGCGCGTCCTCTGCGCGCTGCCGCGCCGCCTCGCGGGTGAAGCGGTCGAGGGCGAGGTTGAGGTCCTCGGCGAGCTCGAGCATCAGCGTGCGCGTCGGCTCGTCGAAGGCCTCGGCGTCGCGCGTGTAGAGCGAGAGCGCGCCGACGACGGCGCCGCCCCGACGCAGCGGCAGCGAGGCCGAGGCGCTCCAGCCCGCGCGCGTGATGCGCTCTCGCCACGGCGCGGAGGCCGCGTGCCCCGGGAGGTCATCGAACCAGGTCGGCACGCCCTCGCGGATCGCCGTCCCCGTGGGGCCTCGACTGTGCGGGTCATCCTTCTTCACGGAGATCTGCAGGCCGCTCAGATACCCGCCCTCGTCGAGCGACGACGCGACGGCGCGCACCTGCCCGGTGGCCTCGTCCGTCATGCCGACCCACACGAGGGCGAAGCCGCCGTAGCGGGCGGCCGCCTCGCACACCGCGGGGAACAACTCGGCCTCGCTCTGACAGCGCAAGATCGCGTCGGCGCACTCGCTGCGGGCGGCGTAGAGGCGCGCGAGCCGCCGGTGGGCCTCCTCGGCGCGCTTGAGCTCGCTGACGTCGCGGAGCACGCAGCGCAGCACGGCGGTGCCGTCCGGCTCGTGACCGGAGACGGTCGCGAATCCCACCCAGAGCGGCGTGCCGTCCGCGCGGCGCAGCCGCAGCTCACGGATATCGTCGCGTCCCGTCGGGAGCACCCGCGTGCGCAGCAGGTGATAGGCGTCCTGGTCCGCGGGCATGATGATTTGGCTCATCGCGGTCCCCGGGAGCACCGCGCGCGGCAGCCCGAGCATCGCGGCCATCGTCAGGTTGGCCCGCACGATCAGGCCAGACTCGCTCACGGTGAGGTAGCCGACGGGCGCGAGATCGTAGAAGTCGACGAAGTGCGCGCGCGAGGCGTCGAGCTCCGCCTGCCGCTGCCGCAGCTCCTCGTTCTGTAGCTCGAGCTCGATCGCGTAGACGCCGAGCTCGTGGAGCGCGCGAGTGGCCTCGAGCGCCGCGACCGGCGCGAGCGGCTCGACGTACTTGCCGCCCGTCGACTGATAGAGCGCCTCGGCCTTGGCGCGGAGGCCCGGCGCGTCACTCGCGAAGGCCCCGGCTGCCGACTGCGCCCCGCCCCCAGAGTCCCCGTCGCTCTCGTTCATCGCCGGTCCCTTTCAACATCACCGTCGAGCCCGCCGCACGACCGTCCCACCGCGGGGACAGGATATCCGAGGCCGTTTAGAAAGGCAAAGCGCGCGACGAGCGCGCGGCGGACGAACGCCTGTGTGAAGGCGAGGTGACGCCGAAGCGCGCCCGCGCAGCCGGCGCCGCGCTCACTCGGCGGGCGCAGCGCGCGCGGCGACACAGCGGGCGAGCACGCCGCAGACCTCGCTGCGGACTCCCGCGCTCAGGTCCTCGTGGCGGTCGATGCACGCGCCCGCGCCAGCCGTGCAGTCGTGAACGGCGATCGAGCAGATGTCCACGGCGGCCGCGCTCGCGTCGGCGCGCGGCACGGCGTCGCAGCCCGGGCGCCCGAAGCGCGGCGCCGCGGTCCCCGGCCGCAGCGTGATCGGCATCGAGCTGCCCAATGCGCGGCGCGAGGCGGTGTCGCTCCACGAGCTGATCGGCAGCGACAGCTTCGACGCCGCCACCGGCCTGCCGATCGTGCTCGGCAAGAACATCGCCGGGGACGCGGTGGTGGCCGACCTGGCGCCGATGCCGCACCTGCTCGTCGCGGGCACCACCGGGTCGGGCAAGTCGGTGG
>CAIUAC010000467.1 GCA_903896985.1 uncultured Sandaracinus sp. | reverse complement strand
CTGCAGCTGAGCCATCGCCTCGGCGCGCTTGCCGAAGCTCTTCTCCATCAGGCGGGCGAGACGTACTCGAGCCGCGATGCGCTGCGAGGGAGTCTCCGCGGCATCGAGGCGTCGCTCGAGGATCTCGCGCAGATCCTCCCAAGCCGAGCGCCCCTCGTAGATGGCCTCGAGAGCGGACATCGCGTCCGTGTCGCTCGGCTGCTCGTCGAGGACGCCGCGGAAGGCAGCGATCGCCGCGTCGAGGTTGCTGAGATGCTCCCGCTGGATCTGACCGATGCGGTGCCGCGACGCGATGCGTAGCGTCGGCTCCGGCTCGGCGTCGACGCGGCGCTCGAGCAACTCGACGACATCCTGCCAGCGCCCCGCTGCCTCGCGCAGGCGCGTCAGGTCGTCGAGCGCGACGAGGTCGCTCCCGTCGATCGCGAGAATGGCCTCGTGACACGCCGCCGCGATGGACACGTCGCCCATCACGAACTCCGCGAGCCGCGCGGCCTCGCGCAGCCGCTCGCGGCGCGCCACGTCGTCGTGCTCTACCTCGGCCCAAGCCCGCAGCGCACTGACGAGCTCCGGCTCGCGCCCGGGACCACGCAGCACTTCGGCGAGCTGTTCGTGGGCCTCGTGCGTGTCGGCGTCGGCAGCGATCGCGGCCCGCAGCTGCTGCTCTGCGGCGACGACGTCGCCGAGCGCCTCTCGGTACCAATGCGCGGCGCGGAGATGCAGGTCGCGCCTCACGCTGCGGTCGAGGTCGCCGTCGGCGGTCACCTTCTCGACGAGGCCGCGGAGCGCCTCCCAAGAGCCGACCACGGGCGCGAGCCGCTCGAGCTCTCCGAGCAGCGCCTCGTCGCGCGGATCGAGCTCGAACGCCTGTCGATAGGCCGTCAGCGCGCGCTCCGGGCGTCCGAGTTCCTGCTCCCAGAGCTGTGCGGCCTCTTGCAGGAAGCGCACGCGGTCGCTCGACGTGTCCGCCAAGCGAATGCGGACGTCGTAGAGCGCAGCGACCTTCTCGAGCGCGCCGGTCTGCCGGTAGACGCCGTCGAGCACGTCGATGAGCTCTCCTGCGAGCGAGTCGTCGCCGAGCAAGCGCTCGAGCGCAGCCGTCGCGCGCGGGTCGGTCGGGTCCCGGTCGACGACGTCACGATAGGCCTGCAGCGCCCCTCGACGGTCCCCGAAGTGCTGCTCCTTGAGCTCACCGAGCCGGATCGAGAGCACCGCCGAGGCCGACGGATCGGACGCCAGCTGAATGCGCCGCTCGAGCACATCCGCAAGCTCGTTGGCGCCCTGCGTCTTGACGTACAGACGGTCGAGCGCGGCGAGGGTCTCTTCGTCGTCGCCCGCCTGCTCAGCGGCCCTTCGATAGGCCTCGATCGCACGCGCGTCGTCGCCGAGGCGATTCTCGGCCACGTTGGCGAGGCGAAGGTAGAGAGCGCGCGCGTGCACTGGGTCGAGCGCGGACGACGCCCGCGCGGCGAAGGCGTCGGCGACGCGGTCCCAGGCGTTGAGAACGACCGCGAGACGCTCGAGCTGGTCCGCGATGTCTGCGTCGGACGGGTCCTCCGCGAGCGCACGCCGGTATGCGTCGAAGGCCGCCGCGCGGTCTCCCCTGCCCTGCTCGTGCACCTCGGCGAGGCGCCGCAGCTCATCGCGCTTGGCGAGGTTGTCGCTCGTGCCTTCGACGGTGCGCTCGAGCAGCTCCGCGAGCTCGTCGTGGCGCCCTTGCTCTCGGAGCAGCGGCTCGAGGACCTCGGCTGCGGCCGCGCGATGGTCTTCGAGCTTCGTGATCCGCAGCAGCGCCGCGAGCGGCGCCTCGAGGCGCGGCGCGATCAGCAGCGCCTCTCGGTACATGCCGATCGCCTCGCTGACGTCATCCAGGTCGCGCTCGAGGACCTCGCCGCCGCGGTGCAGAAGCTGCGCCCGCGCCATCGAGTCCTGAGCCATGCCGGCCTGCAAGCGCAGGTTCTCGAGCAGCTCGGTCCACAGCCCCTGCCGCTCGTACAGCCGCGCGAGCGCGAGCACTGCGGTGCCGTCCCCCGGACGGTCGGCGAGCACGCGCTCGTACGCCGCGGTCGCCTCGCTCGGCTGCCGAAGATGCTCCTCGGCGAGCACGCCGAGCCGCAGATTCGAGTCGATGCGCACGTCCGCGTCCTGCGACAGCTCAGCCCGGCGGCGCAAGGTCGCGGCGAGATTCTCGGCATCGCCCGACATCGCGTAGAGGCGGTCGAGCGACTCGAGCGCGACCTCGTCGGTGTCGTCCTCCGACACCGCGCGCCGATAGGCGTCGATCGCCCCGGCCCGGTCGGAGAGCAGCTCCTCGAGCACGGAGCCAGCCCGGCGCAGCAGCTCGCCGCGCTCGGCGGCGTCGTAGCTGCGCTCGCACTTGCGGCGCAGCACCTCGACCAGTCCGCGCCAGTCTCCGACCATCGTGTGCAACGCCTCGAGCGCGTCGAGCGGCGTCGGGTCGGACTCGTCCTGCTCGAGCAAGCGCTCGTAGGTGAGGATCGCGCTGCGCGGGTCGCCGCGCTTCTCGTCGTGCACGCGCGCGATGGTCGCGAGCAGCAGCGAGATGATCGCGGGCTCCGTCGTCGCGGCGAGCGCCTCCTCGTAGGCGGCGACGTGATCGTCCCAAGCGTCGAGCACGTTCGCGAGCCGGTCGAGCTCCGCGCGCACGGCCTCGTCGCTCGGGTCGAGCGGGAAAGCCCGGGCCCAAGCGTGGAAGGCGAGCGCGGCGTCGCGCCCCTTTTGCTCGTGCAGCGCGGCGATCGCCGAGAGCACACGCGCGCGCTCGAACGGGTCCTCGAGCAGGGGGAGCTGCGCCTCGTAGACGGCGACCAGCTTGCGCCACTGGTCCGCCGCTCGGTAGATCGGCTCGAGGAGCTGGATGATGCGCAGCCGGTTTTCCTCGTCCTGGACGAGCGTCTCGAGCGCCCCGATGGTCGGCGCGTGCGTCGGAGACAGCTGCGTGATCTCCTCGTAGACGTCGATGGCCCCGGTCTTGTCGCCGAGCCGCGTAGCGAGCACCTCGCCGAGCCGGTACTTGAATTCGATCTCGCCGGGCGTGCCCGTGGCCTGGTCGATGCGCTGCCGCAGGAGGTCCGCGACGTCCTGCCAGCGCTCGAGCTGCACGAGCAGCCGATCGAGCGCCGCGACGGCCGTAGCGTCGTTGGGGTCGACCTCCACGATCTCACGATAGACGCCGATGGCCTGCTCGAAGTCCTTCTTCTCGGCCTCGAGGGTGTGGGCGATCTTGTGGAGCAGCGCGACGCGTCGCTCTTCGCTCGGGGCGACGTCGACCTGCTCGCGCCAGAGCTTGAGCACGTCGTCGTGCGCCTTCTGCCGGAGGTACACGGACTCGAGCGCGCCGAACGCGATGGCGTCCGTGGGGTCGAAGCGCAGCGCGAGGCCGTAGTCCTTGGCCGCGCCCTTCAGGTCGCCCGTCTTCTCGTCGTGCAAGCGCCCGGCGTGCAGGGCGAGCTTCGCCATCAGCGGGTCATCGACGCCGCGCGCATCGAGGCGCTCATCGAAGATCTCGACGAGGCGCACGGGCTTCTCGAGGACGCGCGCGAGGCGCCCCAAGGTCTCCCAGACCGTCTCGTCGACAGGGTCCTCACGAAAGAGACGCGCGTACGTCTCGAGCGCCCCTTCGAGATCGTCGAGGTGCGTCTCGCAGTAGTCGCCGAGCCGGGAGAGCAGGTCCTTCCTCGCGTCGAGCTCCTGCTCGTGCGCGAGCCGCGCCTCGAGCGCCGCGATGACGTTCGGCCAGTCCATCGTCGACAGGAACACGGGCTCGAGGATCTCGGCCGCCTTCGCCTGCCACTCTCCCCCGCTCATCAGCGCTGAAAGCGCTGCGATCGAAGGCGCGTGCGCGTGGTCGACGCTGAGCGCGGCGCGGAAGCTCTCGAGAGCCGCCTCGGTGTCCCCGAGGCGCTCCATCCGCGCCTTGCCGAGCGCGTAGTGCGTCGTGACCTCGTGCCCCGCCTTGCGCTCGAGCTTGCGCTCGTAGAGCGACGCGAGGTCGCCCCAACGTTCGGCCTTCGCATAGAGGCGCTCGAGCCCGTCGTAGGCCTCGGCCTTGTCCGAGCTCTCGAGCACCTGTTCGTAGGCGTCGATCGACGCGGGAACGTCGTCGATGCGGGTCTCGCAGATCTCCGCTTGCCGCATCAGCAGCCAGAGGCGCGCGTCCGGGCTCGAGGCGAGCTCCGCCTTGCGCTTCAGCGTCTCGAGCAGCCCGCGCGCGTCCCCGGACTCTTCGTCGATCTCCTCGAGCGCATCGAGCGCAGCGCTGTCGTCCGGGCGCCCCTCGAGCACCTTGAGGAAGTACTGACGCGCGAGGTCCCGCTCGTTGAGGCGCGTGCGCGCCAGCGTAGCGATCTTCGCGTTCGTCTCGGTCTGGAGGTCACCGTCGGGGATCTCTGGCGCGATCTCCCGAAGGAGCGCGACCAGGTCGGCCCAACGCTCCGCGCTCGCGGCGAGCCGCTCGAGCTCTCGAAGCATCTCGGGCAGGTCCGCCTCGTTCAGGCCAACACGCACCGCGCGTCCGAGCAACTGGAAGGCGCGGACCGCGTCGCCGAGTCCCACATCGGCGACCTCCGACGCGCGCCGGAGCGCCCGCAGCTTCTCGAAGTCGTCGTCCGTCTCCGACGTGACCTCGAGCGCGGCGAGGAGCTTGTCGTACGCGCCCGACCCCTCGTAGCGCGGGACGAGCACCTTCGCTGCGGCGATGCGCTCGCTCAGCTCGGTCGCCGTGAGCAGTGCCTCGAGCGCCAACGTCGTGCCGGCGTGACTCGGGTCGAGGTCGAGGACCTCTGCGTAGGCTTCGATCGCCCGGTCGCGGTCGTTGGTCCGCGTGCGCATCAGCTCGGCGGAGCGGAAGCGCGACGCGGCGCGCTCGTCGCCCGACGCGCCCTGCTGCGCGAGCAGTTCCTGCTCGAGGTCGAGCGTCTCGAGCAGCTCGCTCCAGCGCTCGGCCACCTCGTAGAGGCGGGCCAACGCCGAGAGCGTCTCGCGGTCCTGACCGAAGCTCGCGAGGACGTCGTTCCACGCGATGGTCGCGTTCTCCCGATCGTCCAGCTTCTCCTCGTAGAGTTTCGCGATGCGCTTGGCGATCTCGCGTCGGACGCCCTCGTCCGTCGTGACCCCGTCGCGCGCCTTGAGCGTCTGCACCAGCGCCTGCCAGCGCTCCGTCCGCTCGTAGAGGCGCTCGAGCGAGAGCATCGCGTCGACGTCTGCCGCGTCGTTCCCGAGGCGCTCGTCGTTGACCGCGATCGCGCCCTCGATGTCACCGAGCGACTCCTCGAGGAGCGTGCCGAGCCGCACGAGCAGCGTGCGCCGAGCGTCGCCATCACTCTCGAAGCGCGCCTGTCTCCGCAGGTCCTCGGCGAGCTTCGCCTGGTCGCCCTTCGCGAGGTGAATCGCCTCGAGCGCGCGGGACGCGAGGAGCACGGGCTCGGGGTTGTGCGGGTCCACCGCGATGAGCCGCTCATAAGCGCTCTCCGCGCGGTCGGTGTCCTGCAAGCGGTCGAAGTAGACCGCCGCGATCTCGGCGAGGATCTCGCCCTGCAGTTGCGGCGAGTCGGTGAGCAGAATCGCCCGCTCGAGCACGTCCGCCCGCTGACGGTCTTGCCCGCGCATGACCGCGATACGGCCGAGTTCTTCACGAGCGGCCGAATCCGCCGGCTCCGCGAGCACGGCTCGCTCGAACGCGTTGAAGGCCTTGTCGAGGTCGTTGAGGCGCGCCTCTTGGATCTCGGCGATCCGCATCAGCAAGCCGACGCGAGAGCCAGGATCCTTCACCGCCTCGAGCTGAACCTCGAGCACACCGGTCAGGTCAGCCCAGTCGTAGCGACGCTCGTAGAGCGGCTCGAGCACGGCGGCGATGCGCTGCCGCTGCCCGGGCTCGACGAGTAGACGCTCGAGCGCGACGCGCGCGCGGTCGTTGCCCGGCTGCTCGAGGACCACCGCCTCGTACTGGTCGACGGCCGTCGCGGGCTCCGCGAGGTGTTGCTCGGCGAGCTCGCCGAGCTGCAGCGTGCGCTCGAGGCGCGCGTCTCCGGTCGAGCGATCGAGCTCGCCGCGAAGGAGGTCCGCGAGGTCGCGCCAGCGGGCAGTGCGGCGAAAGAGCCGCTCGAGCGCGGCGCGCGTCGGCTCGTCGTTGGGCTCGAGCTCGAGCACGTCCTGATAGGCGCGGATCGCGAGGAGGGGATCGTCGAGCAGCTCCTCGAACAGGAAGCAGACCTGCATCAGGAGCTCGTACTTCGCCGGCGCGTCGACGGTCTGCGCGATGCGATTGCGGTAGAGGACCTGCAGGTCGTCCCAGCGCTCGCGGTTCGTGTAGAGCTCCTTCAGCGCGGCGAACGCTCGCTCATCGAGCGGATCGTGCGCGTAGGCGCGCTTGTGGAACGGCTCCGCCGCGTCGGGGCGACCGAGCACATCGTCGTAGAGGGCTGCGACGCGACGCGCGAGGTCCGCGGCGTCCGACTCGCCGAGCTGCCCCGTCTCGAGGGCCATCGTGTAGGCCGCCGCGAGCGACTCGTGCTGCTTCGCGGCTTCTGCCGCGCTCGCCAGCCTGTCCCAGAGATCCGGATCTGTCGGATTGTCGAGGAACGCTGCCTCGAGCGCGCCATACGCGCCGGTCGCATCACCGAGCTTGCTGCTGCTGATCTCGGCGAGTCGGAGGCGCAACGCGCGACGCTCGACCTCGTCCTTCGTGCGCGTGAGCCGCCCCTCGAGCAGGCGCGCGAGCTTGTCGTACTTCCCGCTGCCCTCGTAGGCCGACTCGAGCAAGGCGAGCGCCTCGTCGCGCACGGCTGCCGCGTCCTCGGTCTCGGCGGCGAGATGCGCGGCCACGATCTGCTCGAGGGCGTGCATCGCCTGCCCGTGCCCGGGCACCTGCGCGAGCACGTCGGCGAACGCGGCGACTGCGCCCTGGGCGTCGGCGAGGGGCCCGGCGAGCGTCTGCCCGAGGCGCACGACGAGCTCCGAGCGGAGCGCCGCGTCCTTGACCGTATCGCGCCTCCGCCGGAGCACCTCGGCGAGCTCCTCGTGACGTCCGGCCGCGGTCGCGAGCCTGTCCAGCGCGGCGAGCGCGTCGACATCGGTGCCGTCGATCTCCAGCATCGCGCGGTAGCGAGAGGCCGCACCGTCCGCGTCACCGAGCGTGTGCTCTTCGAGCTTCGCGAGCTCCGCGAGGACCACGTACTGCTCGGTGGTGTCGCTGGTGTTCGCGATGCGCGAGAGGAGCAGCGCGCGCAGATCGGCGTGCCGCCCCTCGCCGCGCAGGATCCGCTCGAGCGAGGCGACCGCTTCGCCGTCGGTGGGATCCGCGTCGACGAGCGCGCGAAGCTGCTCGATGGCGAGCTCCGGCTTGCCCAGCTTCGTCTCGCCGAACGCAGCGATCCGACGGCGCAGCGAGCGCTGCTCGTCGGCCGTGGCGGCCTTGCCTTCGTCCTGCGCGATGCGGACCGAGTAGGCCTCGGCCAGCCGCTCCCACGCGCCTGCGCGCTCAGCCGCGAGCTCGAGACCGGCGCGCACTGCCGCGTCCTCGGGTGCGGCTCGGTAGGCCTCGAGCGCCCAATGGAAGCCGCGCTCCGGCTCACGCAGCTCACCGAGGGAGAGGTCCCGCAAGCGCGCGAGGACCTCGAGCCGCTCGGCGACCGCGGACGACGGTGCGTCGGGCCCGACCGGAAGCGCCGCGAGCAGGACCTCGAGCAGCGCAGGAAGGCGCGGCCACTTCTGATCCTTCTCGTAGATCGCGATCAGAGCTCGCGCCGCGCGCTCGTTCGTCGGATCCGCGGTGAGCACGCGCTCATACGCGCGGAACGCGCGCTGCGGCTCGCCGATCTTCTGCGTGTAGATATCCGTCGCGTGGAACGAGAGCTTCACGCGCAGCTCCGGGTCCTGGATCTTGTCGGCCGCGGTGCCGAGCACCTCGACGAGCCCCTCCCAGTCACCGACCTCGCCGTAGAGCGCCTCGAGGCCCTCGTAGTCACCCGCCGCGAGGTGCATCTCGCGGAGCGTGCGCATCGCGCGACCGTTCTTCGGCTCGAGCGCGAGCACCCGCTTCCACGCGTCGGCGGACTTCACTTGGTCCGCAAGCTGCTCGCTGTAGATGGCCCCGACCTTCTGCAGGAGCTTGATGCGCTCCTGCACGTCCGCCGTCGCGGCGATGCGTCGCTCGAGCGCGTCGGCGAGCGTCGGGAAGTCTTTCTCGCGCTCGGCGAGCTTCTCGAGCGCATCAAGCGCCCCGGGCGCGTTCGGATCGACGTCGAGCACCTCGCGCCAGAGCTGCAGCGCGTCGGCGTTCTTGTGGAGTCGCTCCCCCGCGAGCTTGGCGAGCTCGACGAGGTTGTAGAGCCGCACGGTCGGATCGCTCGCGATGTCCGCCTCGCGGCGCATCACGTCGAAGAGCGGCTTCCACGCGCGCTTCTTCGCGTAGATGTCCTTCAGCTTCGTCAGCGCGTCGCGGTTGTCCGGGTCGATCTCGAACACCAGCTCGAGAGGCCGCGTCGCCTGATTGTAGTTGGCGAAGCGCTCGATCCAGAGGTTCGCCACGCGGGTGTAGAGGCGGACCTTGTTGTCCTTGTCGGTCTCCGCCTCTGCCTGCTTGGTGAGGACCTGAATCAGGTCGTTCCAGCGCCCGAGGGACTCGTAGGTCGTGGCGAGCGACTGCAGCGCTTCGACGTCGTCCGGCACGAGCTGCAGGATCGCGTTGAAGGTGTTGATGACCATCACGTCGAGCGAGAGCTTGTCTCGATAGACGGGCACGATCTCTCGCAGCAGCGCGATGCGTCGCTCGGTGTCGGTCGCCGGCAGCTGCTCGAGCTCCGCCTTGAGCACCTCGACGAGCGCGTTCCACTTGCCGCCCTTGGCATAGAGCTCACGCAGGGCTGCGACGGCCTCGCCGCTCTGCGGGTCGAGGCGCTGCACGGCCTTCCACGCGTCGATCGCGCGATCCACGGTCGAGGGATTCGCCTGCGCTTGGCGCGCGAGTTCGACCGCGAGCCTGAGCTTGTCGCCCGAGTCGCCGGCGGTGCGCTGCGCGTCGCCGAGGATCGTGAGGAGGCGCCCCTCGTCGCCCGTCTGCGCGAGAAAATCCCTGTAGAAGTCGAGCATCGCGGGGTGCGCGGGGTCGATCTTGCGCAGGCGCGCGAAGTACGGCTCGGCCTCTGCGGGCTTCTGCCGCATCCGCCAATGGACCATGCCGAGCTGCAGCAGGATGCCCTGCTCGCTCTCGAGCTTCTGCCGCGAGCGGAGCGCGTCCTCGTAGAGCCCAACGAGGTGGTCCCACTGCTCGTGCTGCATGAAATGCTCGACGAGGAAGCTCATCGCCTCCGGGTGCCCCGGCGCGAAGTCGAGGACTCGCTCGTAGCAAGCGCCCGCGCGCTCCTGCTGGTCGAGCTTGCGCGCGATGACCCGGCTGGCGCGCACGAAGAGGTGCAGCTTCTCGTCGCGGTTCTTGGTCGCCTCGGCGGCGCCGATGAGGACCTTGGCGAGCTCCTCCCACTTCTCTCGGGCGCGCAGCGTCTGCTCGTACAGCGCCGCGGCGCTCGTGGACGAGGGATCGACGGCGAGCGCCTCACCGAAGAGGGCGTCGACCTCCTTGTCGCGGCCGCGCTTCTTGTACTGCCAGACGAGCACCGCCGCGCGCTGGAGGACGGAGCTGCGCAGCGTCGGATCGGTCGCGCCGGCGGCCTCCTCGACGAGGCGCTTGCCGATCTCCTTCCAGCTCGACGCCACCTGCTCGAGCTGCACGAGTTGCTCGCGCGCGTCCTCATCGCCGGGGCGCAGCGCGACGACCTTCTCGAGCGCTTCGTGCGCGCCCTTGTCGTCGAGGAGGCTGTCGCGACGCAGCCGCGCCAGGTCCTTCCACAGCTCCGCCTCGCGGTCGGGATCGCCCTCTACGAGCGTGACCTCGAGCTCGAGCAGCTTCGCGGCCGTGGCGACCTCGCCTCGTTGGGCGTGGCCCCGGCGTGCGAGCTCGAGCAAGGCCGCGGGGCCTACTCCGAGGCGCGCCGCGTCCCCACTCGTGAGCGCGTCGAGCAGCCCCTCGAGAGCAGGTTCGCTGTCCGGATCCGCGAGCAGCATGCCGAGACACTGAGAAACTGTGAGCGCGGCCATCGGTCTCCCTGAAACTTCAGACGGGTAGGCGACGCGCTCGACCTCCGGCCGCATGGCAGTCCGGTGACGGCAGGAAGATCAGCCGAGCGCGACGGAGCAGGACAATGCGGAGCGAAAAGCCTAAGAATTTTGCCGTACTACGACTGCTTAAGGAGCGAACGGGCAGCCCGGCGAGCCGATGGTAGAGCCGCGTGGAGTCGCGTTGCAAGCGATAACACGGCGACCTCTGTAAGGCTCTCGACGCCCTCGCTACAAGGGGGGGGCGCGTCGACGCGCGCGGGTCGCGAGCAGCCCACGCAGCGTGACGCTCGCGACGATCAGGAAGCCACCGACGAGCGCCCCCACCGATGGCCGCTCGCCGTAGCCGAGCGCGACCCAGACCGGGTTGAGCACGGGCTCGATCGAGGCGACGAGCCCCGCCTCGACCGCCGTGACGCGCGCAGTGCCGGCGATGAAGAGCACGTAGGAGACGCCGATCTGCAAGAGCCCGAGCGCCAGCAGCACCGCGACGCTCGTGAGCTCCACGGGCCCCGCGATGACCATCCAAGGCGAGGCGAGGAGCGAGCCGATCGCGTTGCCGAGCGTCACGGCGACGAGCGCGCCGAGGGGGCTGCCCGCGACGTCGGCGAAGGCCTCGCCCCGTCGGACGGCGTCGAGGCGCTCCTTTCGCAGCAAGAGCGTGAGCAGCCCGAAGCCGAAGCCTGAGACGAGCGCGAGCACGTTGCCGAGGGCGGCGCCGTCCGCGAAGCCGTTGCCGAAGAAGAAGAGCATCCCGGCGCCACAGCCGCCGACGGCGAGCCAGTCCCACCAAGCGACGCGCTCGCGGAGCAGGAGCGGCGAGAGCAGGACGACGTGCAGAGGCGACGTGTATTGCAGGAGGATCGCGTTGGCGGCCGTCGTCAGGCGCGTCGCGGCGACGTAGAGCATCACCGCGACCGCGTAGGAGATCGCCACATACCAGGTCGAGGGACGCAGCAGCGCGGCGCGCACCTCGCCGCCGCGCTCGCGCGCCGCGAAGCCGAGCGCGACGAGCATCACCGGCAGCGCGAAGAAGCAGCGGTAGCCCGCGATCGCGAGCGGATGCGCGTGCACGAGCTTGATCCCGAGCCCGCCGCCGCTCCAGAGCAGCGCCGCCGCGACCACCAGCGCGATGCCCACCGCGTGATCGCGCTTCTCCCCGAGCCCTGCGGAAGGCACCCGGCTCAAGCGCTCAGCGAGCGCACGCCGGCGCGGTGCACCTTGCCTGGAAGCTCGCGCCCGACGACCGCTTCGGCGACCTTGCCGGCCTCCCAGAGCTTGTCGAGATCGATGTCGGTCGCGATGCCCATCCCGTGCAGCATGAAGACGAGGTCCTCGGTCGCGAGGTTGCCCGCGGCGCCGGGCGCGTACGGGCAGCCGCCGAGCCCGCCGACAGACGCGTCGAGCGTACGAATCCCGAGCTCGAGCCCGACGAGCGCGTTGGCGAGCGCGGTGCCCCGCGTGTCGTGGAGGTGCAGCGCGACCTCGGCGTTCGGCATCTCCGAGAGGAACATCCGCACGAGGTCGTGCGTCTGCCGCGGCGTGCCCACGCCGATCGTGTCGCCGAGGGAGATCTGATAGCAGCCCTGCGCCCGTAATTCCTGGGCGATCTCCAGCGCGCGGCGGGGGTCGATCGCGCCCTCATACGGGCAGCCCCACACCGTCGAGACGTAGCCGCGCACGCGGAGCCCGGCGGCGACGGCGGGCGCGATCACGTGCCGAAAGCCCTCGAGCGTCGCCTGCACCGTCTTGTTCACGTTCTTGAGGTTGTGCGTCTCGCTCGCAGAGACGAACACGCCGATCTCCTCGATACCGGACGCGAGCGCGCGCTCGAGCCCCTTCGCGTTCGGGCACAGCGCCGAGTAGACGACGCCCTCGCGGCGCGGCACCAGGCGCGCGACATCGTCGGCGTCGGCGAGCTGAGGCACCCAGCGCGGCGACACGAAGCTCGTCACCTCGATGCGGCGCAGGCCCGCCGCGACGAGCGCCTCGATCAGCCGGAGCTTGCGCGCCGTCGGCACCGTCGCAGCCTCGTTCTGCAGCCCGTCGCGCGGCGAGACCTCGTGGACCGAAACCGCGTCAGGCACAGCGTCGAAGAGAGCGCTCATCGTGCGCGGGGAATCTCACCTCGGAGGGCGTGCGTCAAGGACAGGGCATGAGCGAGCGCTCGCCGCCGCGGTGGGCTCGGTGCGCACTCAGGAGTGGAAAGAACTGCGCCCATGCGGTAACGGGCTCGTGCGATGCGCAAGCGCAGCACGAACCGGGTCCGCAAGCGGCGCGACGGCGACCGCGACGCGACCACAGGCCGCCGCGCGGCGTACACGGTCGCGCTCACGGCCCTGGTGCTGTGCGGGTTGGGCTGCGTCGACGCCGAGCCCGCTCCGCTGCGCTCGAGCGCCTCGGCGCCGCGCGAAGACGCGCTCGTGGTGTTCGCAGCGACGTCGCTTCGCGAGGCGTTCACGGGGATGGGCGGCACGTTCGAGCGCGACCATCCGGGCGTCGAACTCACGTTCAATTTCGCCGGCACGCAGCAGCTTCGGACGCAGCTCGAGCATGGCGCCTCGGCCGATGTGTTCGCCTCCGCGGACCGACGGCAAATGGGCGAGGTCGTGCAGGCGGCGCTCGCCTCCGCGCCAGTCGTCTTCGCGCGGAACGAGCCCGTCGTCGTCGTCTCGAGAGAGAGCGCAGGCGCGCTCCGAACCTTCGCCGATCTGCCGAGCGCGACCCGCCTCGTGATCGGGACTCCGGAGGTCCCGATCGGCCGCTACACCCTGCAGCTCCTCGACCGCGCCTCCGCCAGCCTCGGGGCAGGCTTTCGCGCGCGCGTCGAAGCGCAGGTGGTCTCGCGGGAGCTCGACGTGCGACAGGTCCTGACGAAGGTGAGCCTCGGCGAGGCGGATGCGGGCATCGTCTACCGCACGGACGCGAACACCGCGCTCGATCGCGTCACCGTGGTGACCATCCCGCCGGAGTTCAACGTGATCGCCGAGTACCCGCTCGCGGTCTTGACGAGCGCCGCCCATCCGAGGCTCGCTCACGCATGGGTGGACTTCGTCCTCTCGAGCGTGGGGCAGCAGGCCCTGCGACACGCGGGCTTCCTCGCCCCGGCGGGGACCGGCGCCGCGCCATGAGCCGCCGCCGATTGCGCGCAGAGCACGCGACGCTGGTCGTCGTCGGCGGGTTGCTCGTCGGGTTCCTCGTCGTGCCGCTGCTGGCGCTCTTCGTGCGCACGACGGCGCTCGACTTTCGCGAAGGGCTCCGACACCCGCTCGTCTGGCCCGCGCTGCGGCTCAGCCTCCTGACGACGACGGTGAGCTCGACCTTCGTCGTACTCCTCGGGGCGCCCCTCGCGTGGACGCTCGCTCGCGCCCGCGGTCGCCTCGCGCGGACGATCGAGACGACCGTGCAGCTCCCCATCGTGATCCCTCCCGCGGTCGCTGGCGTGGCCATGCTCCTCGCGTTCGGTCGGCGCGGGGTGCTCGCAGGCTGGCTCTACCCGGCGGGATGGTCGGTCACGTTCACGACGGCCGCGGTCGTGATGGCAGAGGTGTTCGTCTCGGCGCCCTTCTTCGTGCAAGCGGCGACGAGCGCGTTCCGACGCATCGATGCGAACACGTTGATCGTGGCGCGCAGCTTCGGTGCCTCGCCGCTGCGCGTGTTCTTCCGCGTCGCCCTGCCGATGGCCGCTCCCGGCCTCGTCGCGGGCGCTGCGATGAGCTGGGCGCGCGCGCTCGGAGAATTCGGCGCGACGCTCATGTTCGCGGGCAACCTGCCCGGACGCACGCAGACCCTTCCGCTGGCGATCTACACGGCGCTCGAGTCGGATCTCCGCGCGGCGCAGGCGCTCTCGATCGTCCTCGTCGTCGTCGCCTTCGCGCTGCTGCTCTTCGTCCGCGAGGTCCTGCGTCGCTCGACCGAGCGCCCCGAGGTGCCGACGTGAGCGCGCCCGCCGTCGGCAACCTGCGCGCGCAGCTCCGGGCCAGCGTCGGGCGCCTCCGCATCGACGTCGAGTTCGACACCGCGCCGGGCACGCTCGTCGTGGTCGGGCCCAATGGCGCGGGCAAGAGCACCGTGCTCTCGCTGCTGCTCGGCGCGTCGGCTGTCGAGCGCGGGCGAATCACGATTGGCGACACGGTGTTGCTCGACACCGAGCTGGGCGTCGACGTGCCGCTCGAGGCGCGCGGGCTCGGCTATGTGCCGCAAGACTACGCGCTCTTCCCGCACCTCAGCGTCCGCGAGAACCTCGAGTTCGCGCTCGCGAGCGGCCCGTCGCGCCCCGATCGGGCGGCGCGGAACCTGCGCGTCGAGGCGCTCCTCCGAGACCTCGGACTCGAGGCGCTCGAGCGTCGACGCCCTCGCACGCTCTCTGGCGGTGAGAAGCAACGCGTCGCGCTCGCGCGCGCGCTGTCGGTGAGTCCACGCGCGCTGCTGCTCGACGAACCGCTCGCGGCGCTCGACGTGCACTCGCGCCGCGAAGTCCGGCGGTTTCTCGGCGCCTACCTGCGGACGCTCGAGCTACCGACCGTCGTGGTCACGCACGACGCGGACGACGCGCGCATGCTCGGGCACCGCATCGCGGTGCTCGAGGCGGGCAAGGTGACGCAGACCGGCACCTGGTCGCAGCTCGCCGCGCAGCCCGCCTCACGATTCATCGAGGAATTCGTGGCGTCCTCGAGCCAGGCGAGCGACTGACGGCGGGCGTCGAGCGCGCCCGCCCGTCGACTTCAGCCGCCCGTGAACACCGCGGGCCGCTTGGCGAGGAAGGCGGTCATGCCCTCCTTTTGATCCGCCGACCTGAAGCAGCCGGCGAACGCCTCGACCTCGAGCTTGTTCGCGTGAGGCAGCGGCATCATCTCGCCCTCGCGGATCACGCGCTTGCACGCGGCGACCGCGAGGGGCCCCATCTCGGCGATGGTGCGCGCCATCTCGTACGTCTTCGGCAGCAGCTCGTCGTGCGGGAACACGCGGTTGACGAGCCCGATGCGCAGCGCCTCCTGCGCGTCGATGATCATCGCGCTGTACACGAGCTCCCGCGCCAGCCCGACGCCGACGCGGCGGAGCAGGCGCTGCGTGCCACCGAAGCCCGGGATGACGCCGAGCTTCACCTCGGGCTGCCCGAGCTTCGCCTTCTCGCTGGCGTAGGCGAAGTCGCACGCGAGCGCGAGCTCGCAACCACCGCCGAGCGCGAAGCCGTTGATGGCCGCGATCACCGGCACCGGCAGCGCCTCGAGCGCGCTGCCGAGCAGATGCCCCCGGACCGCGAACTCGTGGGCCTCCGCGGGCGTCATGCCCTGCATCGCTGCGATATCCGCGCCCGCGATGAAGGCCTTGCCCTCCCCCGTGAACACGACGCAGCGCAGCCCCGGTCCGTGCTGCGCGAGGTCCCCGACCGCGTCGAGGAGCTCAGTGATCACCTCGGGCGAGAGCGCGTTGAGCCGGTCCGGTCGCGCGACCGTGAGCGTCGCGATCGGGCCCTCGTAGGTGAGCTTGACGAACTGACGCGTCACGCCTTCTTCTCCGAATAGTCGTGGAAGCCGCGCCCCGACTTGCGCCCGAGCCAGCCTGCCGCGACGTAGTTCCGGAGGATCGTCGCGGGGCGATACTTGTCGTCGCCGAGCTCGCGGTGCAGCACCTCTGCGATCGAGAGCACCGTGTCGAGACCGATGAGATCGGCGAGCTCGAGGGGACCCATCGGGTGATTGAGCCCGAGCTTGGCGCCCTGATCGATGTCGGCGGGCGTGCCGAGCCCCTCCTGGAGCACGTAGCAGGCCTCGTTCAGGAACGGGATCAGCATGCGGTTGACGATGAAGCCCGGCGCGTCCTTCGAGGTGATCAGCGTCTTGCCCATCTTGAGCGCGACCGCGCACGTCGCGTCGTACGTCGCGTCGCTCGTCTGCACGGCGCGCACGATCTCGACGAGCTTCATCACCGGGACGGGGTTCATGAAGTGCATGCCGACGACCTTGCCGGGACGCTTCACGGCGCCGGCGAGCTTGGTCAGCGAGATGGACGAGGTGTTGCTCGAGAGGATCGCGTCGGGCCCGAGCACGGCGTCCGCCTGCTGGAAGATCTTCAGCTTGAGTTCGGTGACTTCCGTCGCGGCTTCGACGACGAGGTCGCACGGCGCGAGGTCCGCGTACGCGCCTGCGGGCGCGATGCGCGCCAGGATTCCGTCGCGCGCTTCGCCGGCGAGCTTGCCGCGCTCGACCTGCTTCGCGAGGTCCTTGCCGATGCGCGCAATGCCCGCCTCGGCGAGCTCGCGCGTCGCATCGAGCAGCTTCACCTCGTAGCCCGACTGCGCTGCGACCTGCGCGATGCCACGACCCATCTGCCCTGCGCCGATCACTCCGATAACCTTGATGTCCGACATGGATTCACCTCGAGCCCTCTCTCGGAGAGCGAAATCAGCGTGCGCGTAGCCTGCGCGGCGCTTCGTAGCGCGCCCAGCGTTGCTCGTCCTCGCGGCGCAGGCGAACGCGCGCGGCATAGGCGCCGGGCTCGCCTCCGAGCGCTTGCTCGAGCTCCTCGACGTCCATGTAGAGCGCGTCGTCGGCGGTCTCGAGGATGCCCGTGTCGCAGAGCCGCTCACCCGCGATCACGGCCGCGGCGCGCATGCGGAGGAGCCCGAGGGCGAGCGCCTCGGCGACCTCCCCCTTGGCGTCGGCGAGGCCCGACAGCACCAGCGCGACCGCGCGCACCATCGCCTCTCGGCTACGCCCGAACGAGTGGGCGCGCGCCGTGTCACAGAGCCGCCGCACCGCGGCCCGACGCGCCTCTTCTCGGAGTTCGTGCTCCCCCGGCAGCACGGCCGAGGCGAACGGCGTGAACGCGCGCGCGGCGGCCGTGCCCACGACGGGCAGCGCGGCGTCGAGCGTCGCGTCGG
>CAIUAC010000466.1 GCA_903896985.1 uncultured Sandaracinus sp. | reverse complement strand
GCCGGCTCGAGCGCGCGCGACACCGAGAACGCCGAGCGAGGCACCATCGTCACGACGAGGCTGCCATCGGTCAGCGCGGCGACGCGAGCGTCGTCCTCGCCGTCGACCGCCGCGCGGTCGCGCGCTGCCGCCGGTGACACGGGGGCGAGCCCCGGGACGTGCCCCGCGCGCATCGCACCGGGCACGGCCCCGGCCGGGCCGCCGCCGAGGTTCCCGGGGGCGGGCACGCCGGCGCTCGCGGTCGCGCGCACGACGCGGTAGGCGCCCGCGAGGATGCCCTCGCACTGCGCCTCGTCCGGCACAGCCTTCGCGAACTTCACGAGATCCGAGTCGCCGAGCAGCGCCGCGATCTCCTCGCGCGACACGCCGCGCACGTCCGCCTTCTTCAGCCTCGCGAGGATCTCGTCGGTCGTGCTCTCGAGCCCGTCGAAGCCATAGCGCCCGCCGAGATACTCGCGGAGCGCGTCCGAGGTGCGGTCCACGAGCTCGCGCTCGCGCCCATCCGTGAGCAGCTGCCGCGCCTCGCGCCGCACGGCGTCGAGCTTCTCGAGCGCGACGTCCCACGGCGGGCGGGGCGGCGCCGGCGGCACGGCGGCCTTCGCGCGGCGGCTCCACCAGCGGGCGACGAGCCACGTCATCAGGATCGTCAGCAGCACGACGCCGAGCGCGCCGAGCGCCCACGGGAGCGTGTAGTCGTCTTGCATGACGACGACCGGCCGCGTCGCGGGCTTCGGCTGCGCGTTCGGCTCGTTCCCGAGCACGCTGCGGATGCGCACCGGCACGGGGTTCGTCAGCACGCTGCCGACCGTCCCGTCGGCGGTCACGACGCGGAGGCGGAGCGCGGGGAGCGTGTGCTCGCCCGGCTCGAGCGCGAGCAGCTCGATCTCGAAGACGTACGTCTGCCGGCCATCGCGCGCAGGCTCGACGCGGGCGCGCTTCGAGTGCGCCTCGAAGGGCGCGAACGACTGCTGCGGCACGGTCACGTCGTCGCCGAGCAGCGCGTCGGCGCGGATGGACACGTGCACGAGGTCGCCCGTCATCAGCCCGTCGTGCGGCGTCACCGTCAGCAGCACCCGCGGCCGATGCGCGACGGGCAGCGGCTCCTCGGGCTCCGGCACAGGCGCTCCTGCGTCGGCTTGCGCGGCGCCCGCGTCGGCGAGGTCTCCGACCGCAGCGTCCGCGTCCACGACGCTCGCGTCTTGCGCGCGCACGGTGTTTGAAACGAGGAGAAGCCCAATGACGAAGATGAGCTCAGAACCAGACCGAGAGCGAGCGCGCCCGCAACGCAGACCCGAGGAATACTCCGCGTATTCCGCAGGGGCGGAGTGAGGACGTAAGCCGCTATCGGGCGGTTCTGGGCTCATCTTCATCCGTACCTCTTCATGCGGCTCTGCCGCGCGCGAAACAGATCGATCAGCGGCCGCACATAGCCCTCGTTCGTGCGGACCGTGACGTGATCGAGGCGCAGTCGGCGGAAGGTCTGCTCGCGCTTGGCGCGCGCCTTGGCGATCATCGTCGCGTAGGCGCTGCGCACCCTCGGATCGCTCGTGTCGACCTCGACGAGCACCCCGGACTCGAGGTCCTCGAGCAGCGCGAGTCCGATGTCCGGAAGCTCCTCTTCCCGCGGGTCGGTCACCTGCACGGGGATCAGGTCGTGCTTCGCCGCGGCGATGCGCAGGCTGCGCTCGTAGCGGTCGTCGGCGATGAAGTCGCTGATCAAGAACGCCACCGAGCGCCGCCGCGCGACGCCGCCGAGCAGATCGAGCGCGACGCGCAGATCCGTGCCCGTGCCCTGCGGCTTGGCCCCGAGGATCTCGGCGATGACGCGCATCACATGTCCCTTGCCCTTCTTGGGCGGGACGTACGTCTCGACGCGGTCGGTGAACAGGATCAAGCCCACGCGGTCGTTGTTCTTGATCGCGCTGAACGCGAGGAGCGCGGCGACCTCGGCGACGGTCTCGACCTTCGGGCGCGCGACGCTGCCGAAGCGCTCGCTCGCCGAGAGATCGACGACGAGCATCACCGTCATCTCGCGCTCCTCCGTGAAGACCTTCACGTAGGTGTCGTTCATGCGCGCGGAGACGTTCCAGTCGATGAAGCGGACGTCGTCGCCCGCCTGGTACTGGCGCACCTCCGCGAAGGCCATCCCGCGGCCCTTGAAGACGGAGTGATAGCCGCCCGCGAGCTGGTCGTTGGCCAGCCGCGCGGTGTGGATCTCGATCTTCCGCAGCTTCTTGACGAGGTCGCGCGGGATCATGGCAGCGTCCGCGTGCGCCGAGGCGCGACTCTCACGGGACCTCGACGGCCTCGAAGATGCGCTTGACGATCTGCTCGCTCGACACCTCTTCGGCCTCGGCCTCGTAGGTGCGGATGATGCGGTGACGCAGGACGTCGGGGCCGACCGCCTTGATGTCCTCGGGCGTCACGTAGCCGCGGTGCTTGAGGAAGGCGTGCGCGCGCGCGGCCAGGTTGAGCGCGATGGACGCCCGCGGAGACGCGCCGTGCGCGATCATGTCCGTGAGGTCCTTCATGCCGGCCTTCTTCGGATCGCGCGTCGCGACGACGACGTCGATGATGTAGTCCTTGATCTTCTCGTCGACGTAGACCTGCGCGACGGTCTTGCGCGACTCGAGGATTTGCTCGGGCGAGACGACGGGCACGACCGCGAGCGGGTTCGGCGCGCCGCCCTCGGCGCCCTCCTTGCGCTTCCGGAACGGGGCGAGGAGCGCGGCGTCGGCCATGCGCTCCATGATCTTTCGCTCCTCCTCGCGGGTCGGATAGCCGACCTTGATGTGGAGCATGAAGCGGTCGATCTGCGCCTCGGGCAGCGGGTAGGTGCCCTCCTGCTCGATCGGGTTCTGCGTCGCCATCACCATGAACGGCGGGTCGAGCGGGAAGGTCGTGTCGCCGATCGTGACCTGCAGCTCCTGCATGGCCTCGAGCAGCGCGCTCTGCACCTTGGCCGGCGCGCGGTTGATCTCGTCGGCGAGCACGAGGTTCGCGAAGATCGGGCCGCGCTTGGCGCTGAACTCGCCGCGCTGCTGGTTGTAGATGACCGTGCCGACGACGTCCGCGGGGAGCAGGTCCGGCGTGAACTGGATCCGCTGGAACTTCGCGCTGATGCAGTCACAGAGCGTCTTGACCGTCAGCGTCTTGGCGAGCCCAGGGACGCCCTCGAGCAGGACATGGCCGCCCGTCAGCAGGCCGATCAGGATGCGCTCGACCATCGCGTCCTGGCCGACGATGACCTTGGACACCTCGCGCAGGATGGGGTCTACGAAGGCGCTCTCGCGCTGGACCAGCTCGTTGATGACGCGGACGTCGCTGTACATGGCCGTCGTGGGGTCTTTCCGGTGGGCGTAGCGGGCAGGCGCGCTTCGAGGGTTCGCGGTCGTCGATGCGGGTCCGGGCGTTAGCACGCGCACCGACCGTGGGGCAACACGTGGGCCGTTGCCATATTCCCTCCCGGAGCCGGGCGGGAGGCCCTGCAGCGAGCCCTGGGCGGCGCCGCCGCCGCGTGATATCTGCGGGCCGCCATGTCGCGCATCTACCGCACGCTCCCTCCCCAGGGCACTCCTCTCGGAATCGCCTTCTCTGGTGGCCTCGACACCCGCTGCGCCGTCGCCTGGCTCGCGCGCGAGGGGCTCGAGGTCCACGCCTACACGGCCGACCTCGCCCAGCCGGACGAGAAGGATCCCAACGAGATCCCGCCGATCGCGATGGAGCACGGCGCGAAGGCGGCGAAGATCATCGACTGCCGCGAGGCGATGGTCCGCGAGGGGATCGTCGCCATCCAGTGCGGCGCGTTCCATCTCTCGTCGGGCGGCAAGAAGTACTTCAACACGACGCCGCTCGGGCGCGCCGTGACGACGACGGCGATCGTGCAGGCGATGCGCGAGGACGGCGTGCACGTCTTCGGCGACGGCTCGACGCACAAGGGCAACGACATCCAGCGGTTCTACCGCTACGGCATCCTCGTCAACCCGCTGCTCAAGATCTACAAGCCGTGGCTCGACCAGAAGTTCGTCGACCGCTTCGGCGGGCGCAAGGAGATGAGCGAGTACCTCGAGACCGTCGGCTTGCCCTACAAGATGGGCACCGAGAAGGCGTACTCGACCGACGCGAACGTGCTCGGCGCGACGCACGAGGCGAAGGACCTCGAGCGCCTCGACACCGGGATGCGCATCGTCGCCCCGATCATGGGCGTCGCGCACTGGAAGAGCGACGTCGTCGTCACCCCCGAGGAGGTGAGCGTCACCTTCGAGCAGGGGCTGCCCGTCGCCATCAACGGGAAGCGCTTCGAGAGCACCTTCGAGCTCTTCCTCGAGTGCAACCGCATCGGCGGGCGGCACGGGCTCGGCACGAGCGATCAGATCGAGAACCGCGTGATCGACGCCAAGAGCCGCGGCATCTACGAGGCGCCCGGCATGGCGCTCCTGCACCTCGTCTACGAGCGCTTGCTCGCCGCGATCCACAACGAGAACACGCTCGATCTCTACTTCACGCTCGGGCGCAAGCTCGGCCGCATCCTCTACGAGGGCAAGTGGTACGACCCCGAGGCGATGCTGCTGAAGGACGCCCTCACGCGCTGGGTCGCGCCGAGCGTCAGCGGCACGGTCACCTTCGAGCTTCGCCGCGGCGACGACTACACGCTGCTCAACACCGTCGCCGAGTACATGGGCTACGGGCCCGAGAAGCTCTCGATGGAGCGCGTCGAGGACGCGCCGTTCACGCCCGAGGACCGCATCGGCGCGCTCGAGCTACAGAACCTCAGCGTCACCGACAACCGCGCGCTCCTGCTGCATCACCTGAGCAGCGTCGCCAAGCTCGGCAGCGGCGGAGTCTCGCTGGGCAAGCTGCTCGGCGCGGGCGAGGACGACTGAGGCAGCGGCTCCTCCGCGGTGCTCGCGGCGGTGCTCGTCGCGCTCATCGCGCGCGAGGTCTGGTCGCGGCGGAGCGCTGCTTCGTCGGCGACGGGCTGAGCGGCGCGCGGAAGAGATCCCACGCGAGGAGCGCCGCGAAGCCCGCGCAGGCGAGCGGCTTCAGCCAGAACTCGGGCCACACCATCCAGTGCGTGTTGCCCGCCCAGCAGAGCGTGACGGCGACCAACGCGCCCGCCGCCGCCCAGCGCTGCTCGAGCAGGTAGCCCGCGGCGAGGAGCCCGACCAAGGGCGCCGCGATCGAGTACGAGTTCGACTGCGTGCGCGGGTTGAACAGCATCAGGTACGCGACGGCGAGCGCGGCGACGTACAGCGCCGCTCGGGCGTCCGGGAAGGCCCGCTTGGCGCGCGCGCAGAGGGCCAGGGTGCCGACGGCAGCGAGGGCGCGCACCGCGACGAGCGAGGTGTACGGGAGGACGACGCCCGCGCTCGTCAGCAGGCCGTTCGCGTCCTCGAAGAGGCGGTGCGGGTTCGCGGTCAGGCGCGACTTGGCGAGGAAGCCCCGGTACTGCTCGAGCACATAGGCTGGGTCGCTCGCCAAGCACGGGAGCGCGAAGAGCACGCCCAAGGCGAGCGGGATGCGCCACCGCGTCGGGCGGTAGAGCGCGCCCACCAGCAGCAACAGCACGGCCATCAGGGGCTTGGCGGCGAGCCCCAGCATCAAGAGGCCCGTCGCGCGCCAGAAGCGCCGCTCGACGAGGTCCGCCGCGACGTGCAGCGTGGCCGCGGCGAGCAGCAGGTTGGACTGGCCGATGCCGAGGCTGTTGACCGAGGGCGCGATGGTGAGGGCGGTCGCGAGGAAGAACGCCTTGCCGGGCGCGGTCGGCGCGAGGTGCCGCGCGACGCGCCAGACGCCGTGCGCGAAGAGCGCCCAGCAGCAGCCGCGCCACAGGAGCTCGCCGAGCGGCGTCCCGAGGTAGGCGAACGGCGAGAACAGGAGCGCGGCGTGCGGCAGGTACTGAAAGTCGTCGACGGAGCTGAGGTCGTAGAGCGGCGCGTGCGCCCACCAGCGCTGCGCGGCGGCGACGTACACGTCGTAGGTGATCGTGTTGTAGACGGTCGTGGTGCAGACGAGCGCGCCGACGACCGAGTACGTCACGAGCCACGCGAGGACGGCGAGCGCGAGGTAGGTGCGGTCAGAGACGCGCGGGACGGCGCCGGGCGGGCTCATCGTTCGGGCAGGCTACGGGGAGCGGGAGCGCGGCGCATTTCGGCGAGCGTTGCCCCTGCGCGGCGCGGTGTCGATGTCGCGCCGACCGCGACGCCGTCGTCAGCGGCCCGCCAGCGCCGGGCAGGGGCTCCCACCTCGTCGCGCTCGGCGGCGCCCGCGCGCCCGGCGCCTCCACCCGCCTCGG
>CAIUAC010000465.1 GCA_903896985.1 uncultured Sandaracinus sp. | reverse complement strand
GGCCCGCGTGGCGCTCTATCCGCAGCTCGCGCAGCCGGGCGATCAGAGCGCCCCGCCGCAGGACGACTGGGGAGTGGCGCGCACGGAGACGGCCGCGATGCCGGCGGCGACGCTCGCCGGAAGCAGCGAGTGGCTGGGCGGCCGCGCCGGCTCGAGCGACGGCCGCCTGGGCGGCACCACGCGCAACCTCGCGGAGAATTCGTACTGGCTCGATCCGAACGCCGTCGTGCAGACGGGCTTCGGCCTGCCGACGTGGTCGTGGTCGTCCTACTCGCTCACGTTCGATGGGCCCGTCGCGCGCGGGCACCAGCTGCGCCTGTTTCTCCTGCCTCCGTGGGCTTTCCGGCTGGTCGCGTTTCTCCGCGCGGCGCTGCTTCTCCTGCTCCTCGGCGTGCTGGTCGTGAAGCGGCCAAAGCCGCCCGCGCCCGCCGCGCCTGCTCTTGCGCCGAGCGCGCCCGTGGCTGCCCTCGCCGCTGCCGCCGTGCTGCTGCTCGCGTCGTT
The DNA here is from genome assembly GCA_903896985.1 of uncultured Sandaracinus sp. GTDB lineage: Bacteria > Myxococcota_A > Polyangia > Polyangiales > JADJQN01 > CAIUAC01. The sequence continues at coordinate 1,785 of CAIUAC010000465.1, read as the reverse complement.
CTCCTATGCGCGCGCCGAGGCGCAGGCGACGCCGAGCCCCGAGGTGCTGGCCGACCTGCAAGCGCGGCTCACGCGCCGAAACGCCTGCGGCGAGCGGTGCAGCGAGGCGAACCGGATGCACATCGCGGTCAGCGGCGAGGTGCTGCGCATCGACCTCGAGATCGCTGCGGCTGAGCCCGCGGCGTATCCGCTGCCGGGGCCGAGCGAGACCTGGTCGCCGTCCGTCGTGAGCCTCGATGGCGTGCCGACGCGCGCGCTGATCCGCCTGCCGGACGGCTTCCTGCACGTGCGCGTGCCGGCTGGCGCGCACGTCGTCCGCGTCGAGGGTCCGCTCGCCGGGCGCGACTCGCTGACGCTCGCGTTCGGGCGAGCGCCGCGCTCGCTGACGGTCGACGCGCAGGGCTTCGAGGTCGATGGGCTCGGCACCGATGATCGGGTCGCCGAGTCGATCCAGCTGCGCCGCACGCTCGACAGCGCGCCCGGCGCCGAAGACGAGGCGCGCTCGGAGCTACCCGCGTGGCTCGAGGTGCGTCGCCGCGTCGACGTCGGCGTGCGCTGGACGGTCGAGACGGTGGTCACGCGGCGCTCGCCCGCCAACGCGCCTGCCGTCGCGCGCATCCCGCTCCTGCCGTCCGAGTCGGTGACGGACTCGAACGTCGTCATCGAGAACCGCACGGCGGTCGTCACGCTCGGGCAGCGCGACTCGGAGCTGCGCTGGACGTCGGTGATCGAGCCGAGCGACGCCATCACGCTGCTCGCGCCGACGGAGGGGCGCCTCACCGAGATCTGGACGCTCGCGTGCAGCCCCCTCTGGCACTGCGAGACCGAAGCCGTGCCCGGACACGCGCTCCTCGCGCCGACGGAGCAAGGCGCGGCGGGCACCTGGCAGCCGACGTTCCATCCGTGGCCCGGCGAGTCGCTGCGCATCGCGCTGACGCGCCCCGCGGCGGCGCGCGGTCAGTCGCAGACCATCGACAGCGCGAAGCTGCGCGTCTCGCCCGGCATCCGGCTGACGGCGTCGACGCTCGAGGCGACGATCCGCAGCAGCGTGAGCGCGCCGTTCTACGTGACGCTCCCGCGAGACGTCGCGCTGCAATCCCTGACGGTCGACGGGCAGCCCCGCCCGCTTCAGCTCGAGTCGGGGCGCGTCGCCGTGGCGCTGCAGCCCGGCTCGCACACGATCGCGCTCGCTTGGCAGTCGAACACCGGCTGGCAAACCGTCTTCTCGACGCCGCCGATCACGCTCGGCGGCGCAGCGGTGAACGTCACCCTCGAGCTGCCACTCTCGAGCGATCGCTGGGTGCTCTGGCTGAGCGGGCCCTCCTGGGGCCCGGCGGTGCTCTTCTGGCCGTATCTCGCGCTCATCCTGGCGCTCGCCATCGCGCTGGCGCGGAGCTCCGGACGCAAGCTCGAGCTTCCGCTCCGCACGCACGACTGGATTCTCTTGCTGGTCGGCCTGACGCAGGTGCCCGCCGTCGCCGCGCTGGTCGTCGTCGGCTGGTTCTACGTCCTGGCCGTCCGCCGTCGCGACACGACGATGCACTCGGCGCTCTTCGACCTGCGACAGCTCGCGCTCGTGTTCTACACGCTCGTCGCGTTCGGCTGCCTGATCTGGGCCGTCGAAGCGGGCTTGCTCGGCGACCCCGCGATGGACGTCGCTGGGCCCGGCTGCTCGAGCTCGCTGGCGACGTTCTTCGTCGATCGCGTCGCGCGAACACTCCCCATCGCGACGGTGTTCAGCCTGCCTATCTGGGTCTTCCGAGTGCTGATGTTCGGCTGGGCGCT
>CAIUAC010000464.1 GCA_903896985.1 uncultured Sandaracinus sp. | reverse complement strand
CGCCCAAGGCCGACCAAGGTTGAGTTTGCAGCGCCCGCCCAAGGCCGACCAAGGTTGAGTTTGCAGCGCCCACAAGGCCGACCCAAGGCCGACCAAGGTTGAGTTTGCAGCGCCCACAAGGCCGACCCAAGGCCGACCAAGGTTGAGTTTGCAGCGCCCACAAGGCCGACCCACAAGGCCGACCAAGGTTGAGTTTGAGGGGGCCGAGGGCGGTCGGGTTTGCCTGCGGACGTGCGCGAGCGTGAACGGCGCTTCACTCCTCGGGCGTCGCCGCGAGCACCTCGGCGACGTCGGGGCGGCGCACGCGCCAGAACAGAAACAGATAGAGGAGGACGGAGACGCTCGCGCCCGCGACGTACAGGACGAGCGCGATGTCGGTGAAGCCCGGGCCGCTCTGCGCGAGCTCGCGGAGCGTCTCGGGCGGGAGCTGTTTGGCGGCCTCGGCGTAGGCGAGGTAGGCGTGATCGAGGTTCGGCGCCGCCCGGAGCGCGCGCGCGAACGAGGCGCTGTCGCCCACCGTCCAGACGAGGTTGGCGAGGGCGGCCTGGGTCAGCCACCACACTCCCGTCGAGCGGCGCAGCAGCAGCATCGACGCGGCGAGCACGAGCAGCACCGAGACGGCGAGGTTGGACGCGCTCGCGAGGCGGCGGTGCGCGGGCTTGAGCAGCGCGGTCGTCAGCGTCCCCGAGAACGCGGCGTAAGCGGCCGTTTCTTCGGCGTTTTGGTGCGTCGCGCCGAGGGCTGGGGGCGGCGTCGCGGGCGAGCGCAGCGCGGCGCAGGAGCGCATCGCGCCGCAGTTGCCGAGGACGAACGCGAGACTGGAGACGAGGACGAGCGCGCGAGCGCCGCTGGGTAGCCGAGCCACGGCGGCTGTCTACTTCCGCGCGGGGCCCGTGTCACGCGCTGGGGGTCGTTTGCGTGGCCAAGGAAGGTGCGGGCCCGGGGTCCGTATGACAGGGTGAGCGCTGTCGGGAACTTCCGCGGCGGGCTGGTGTCGGAGTCTGGTTCGGGACGCGTTCGTCACAGGAGGCCACCGCGATGGAGATTCGGGTCAACGTCGTGCTGCTCTCGGTCCTCGCGTGCGTCTGGGCGGGCCTCTCGGCCGCGGACCCCGTCGCCGCCCTCGATCCCCGCGCTCCCTCGACGCACGCGCTCGCTCAGCTCGAGGACGCCTTCGCGGCGAACCCCGGCGATCTCCACGTCGCGCGTGAGCTCGCGCGCTCCTACCTCGACGTCGGGCGCCCCGGGCTCGCCGTCGCGGCGCTCCGCTCGGCCGACCCGGCGCTGCTCGAGGACCCGATGCTCGCCCACCGCCTCGCGCAGGCCTACGAGCGCAGCGGTCGCGTGCTCGACGCCCTCGCGACGGCCGACCTCGCGCTCCAGCGCTGCGGCCGTGCGCTCGGCTCGGAGGACGCCTCGATGGCGACGCCCGTGCCCCGCTTCGACTGCTCGGAGCGCACCTACGCGGCGCTCGACGTCCACAAGGCGGCGCTCGAGCACATGGTCCGCTGGGGCGTCGCGGAGCCCGACACCGACACCCGCACCGCGATCGCTTACCGCCTCGCGACCCGCTCGGCGACCTTTGCGGCCATCACTGAATAGCGCGCTCGGCCTCGCCGCGTTCCTCGTCGGCTGTGGTGGCGCGCCGACCGCGCCGCCCGTGACGGCCGAGCCCGCGACGCCTGAGCGCGTCGCCGTCGCGCTGCGCTTCGAGGACGCGGGCACGGACCCGACGACGGATGTCCCGCACACGCGCGTCATGCTCGCCGTGATCCGCGAGTCGGACGGGCGCACCGAGACGCACGAGGTCCGCGTCGTCAACGGCCCCTGCAGCTTCACCGCGCCGACCGGCGGCGCGCTGACCGCGGGTAGCTGCTGGTGGGCTGGCTCGGGCGACAACTTCGAGGTCGTGCGCGAGGGCGACGAGGTCTTGGTGCGCCTCGCGGAGGTCGCCGAGGAGCTCGACGCGCCGCTGCCGTCGGTGACCGCGCTGCGCGTGCCGCTGCCCGCGAGCGCGCAGCTGCAGGTCGTCGCGCCCGACACGGCGCAGTGAGCGCCCCGCGCGGGCCCGTGAAGCGCGCGCTCAGTCGCGCGTGCGGAGCGCGCCCTCGCTGAGCGAGGCCTCGGCGTCGAGCGGCGGGCCGTCCTTGGTCAGCACGACGTGGAGCTCTGCGCCGCCGCGCGTCTGGCCCGTGGTGTCGTCCGCGTCGAGCGGCGGAGAGTCGCCGATCTCGATGGTCGCGAGGTGCTCGCTGAGGATGCGGTGCACGATCGCGAGGCCGAGCCCGGTGCCGCCGGCTTTGGTCGTGTGATACGGCTCGAACACGCGCTGGCGCTCCTCGCCGGCGGGGATGCCGGGGCCGTTGTCGCGGACGCGCGCGTCGACGCCGCCGTCCTTCGTCGCCGAGAGCACGACGACGACCCGCGCCGCCGTGTGCTCGCCCCCGCCGTGTCGCGCGCGCCCCGCGTCGGCCGCGTTCTGCACGAGGTTGACGAAGACCTGCGTCAGCTGCTCTCGGTCGGCGCGCACGCGCGGCAGGTCGCGGGGCGCGTCGATGTGGAGCGGCACATCGTTGGTGACGTGCATGGTCTCGAGGTGGCTGAGCACCTCGCGCACGTCGAGCGACTCCGGGCGCGGGCGCGGCAGGCGGGCGAAGCGCGAGAACTCGGTGACGATGCGCTCGAGGCGCTGGACCTCCTCGAGGATCATCACCGTCGACTCCTCGAAGATCTCGGGGAAGTCGGGGTGCTGCTTCGCGTAGGTCTTGCGCATCGTCTCGATGCTCACCTGGATCGGGAGGAGCGGGTTCTTGATCTCGTGCGCGATGCGGCGCGCGATCTCGCGCCAGGCGGCGACGCGCTCGGCGCGCAAGAGGCGGCGCTGCGTCGTCGCGAGCTCGCGCGTCATGTGATCGAAGGCGGCGAGCGCGCGCCCGACCTCGCCGCGCCCGCTGCCGCCGACGGTGGACTCGAGATCGCCCGCCGCGACGCGCTCGGCCGCCGCCTCGAGGCGCGCGAGCGGGCGCGTGATGCCGAGCGCGAGGAGCACGCCGAAGAGCACCGCGACGAGCGCGGCGGCGCCCATCGTCAGCCACACGACGCGCTCGAGTTCGGCGAGCTGCGCGCGCAGCGGCGCGTCGTCGAGCACGGCCTCGAGCCGGGCGACGGGCACGCCCGAGGCGTCGTGAAACGCGATGATCTCGCGGCGCTGTTCGTGCGCGCGCGCGGCCGCTGCGCCTTCGCCGACGGGTACGAGCGCGAGGCTGACGGGGCCGGCGTCGCCGAGCAGGTCCGCCGCGAAGGGCTCGTCGAGCAGCCGGCCGGCGACGACGAGGACTTGACCGCGACCCGCGCCTGCCGCGCACGCGACGAGCAGCGCGCGGCGATCTTCGGGCGTGCGGCGCTCGTCGTCGCGGAGCCGCACGCTGCGCACGAAGGGGCGATCGCCCGCGGCCAGCGCGGCGCGCGCGAGGTCTGGATCGTGCGCGCCGGCGTGCCCGGGATAGTGCGCGGAGGCGAGCACCTCGCCGGTCGGTGAGAGCAGCTCGAGGGTGCGCGCGCCGAGCGAGCGCATGATGCGCGGCAGGCTCGCGACGAGGTCGGCTTGTCGCTCGGGGCCGAAGCGGTTGGCCTCGAGATCGATGACGACGCGATCGACGACGTAGTCCCCGTCGCAGAGGCGATCGACGGCGCGGCGATCCTGCGCGAGGCGCTCGTCGACGGAGACGCGCGCGCGGGCGACGGCGGAGTCGAGGCGCTGCGCGTATTCGGCCGTGGCGCGCGACTGGATCGTGCTCCGCGCCCAGAGGCCGACCGCGCCCGTCGGCAAGAGCGCGGCGAGCACGACGGCGAGCGTCAGGCGAACGCGCAGGCTCATCGGCGCCCTCCTGTAAGAACGACTGGCAGCGGCGTCCGGGGGAGCCACAGCGCGGCGAGGTCGAGCGCGCCCGTCACGGGGTCGAAGCGCACGTCGCGGAGCGCTGCGCGGTAGGAGAGCGTCTCGCGTCGGCGCCCGAGGACGAGCGCGTCGAAGGTGCGCGCGGCGAGGT
>CAIUAC010000463.1 GCA_903896985.1 uncultured Sandaracinus sp. | reverse complement strand
CGGCGTCAGCGGGATCCTCGGCGGCGCGATCGCCGGCGCGCGCGAGCGGGCTTGGCGCGTCGCGTTCCTCGGCGGCTTGGTCCTCGCGGGGCTGCTCGCCGCGCGCTTCGCCCCGGGCTCCGTGAGCGAGTCGCCGCGGAGCCTCGCGCTCGTCGTCGTCGCGGGGCTGCTCGTCGGCATCGGCACGCGCGTCGGCGGGGGCTGCACGAGCGGACACGGCGTCTGCGGCCTCGGGCGGCTGTCGAAGCGCGCGCTCGCGGCGACGCTCGTGTTCATGGCGACGGGCGCGCTGACGGCCGTCGCCGTGCACGCCCTCGGGGGCGCGGCATGAGCGCCGCGACGCGCACGCGGTCGCTCGTCGTGCTCGCCTTCGCGGCGGGGCTGCTCTTCGGCTTTGGCCTCGTGCTCGGCGGCATGACGAAGCCGACGAATGTGCTCGCGTTCCTCGACGTCAGCGGCCTCGCCGACGGGCGCTGGGATGGGCGCCTCGCGCTGGTGATGGGCGGCGCGATCGGCGTGTTTTTGCCGGCCTGGCGCTACGTCTCGCGGCGGGGGCGTCCGCTCCTCGGGGAGTCCCTCGCCGTGCCGCCCGCGGCGCCGATCGACGCGCGCTTGCTCGCGGGCGCTGCGCTCTTCGGCGTCGGCTGGGGCCTCGGCGGCTACTGCCCCGGGCCTGCGCTCGTCTCGCTCGGCGCGGGGCTGCTCGACGGCCAGCTGCTCGCGGCGTCGGCGCTCTTCGCCGTGGCCATGGCCGGCGGCCAGTGCCTCGCGCGCCTGACCGAGCGCAGCCCGCGCACGGCGGCGCAGCCCGTGTATTCGTCGTGCTCGATGGACGCCCCCGACGCGGCGGACGCGGCCGAGTAGCGACGCGCGGCCGCGGCCCTCCACCACACGAGGCGCTCAGAGGTCGTAGTGCTCGATCAGCGGGAGCGCGACCTGCTCGAGCAACACGCCGAGCAGCGCCCAGGGCCAGCGCTGCTTCGCCGGGAGGTGCCGGTCGAAGACCGCCGAGTACTCGACCACCGGGACGCCGCCGCGGTTCTGCTTGAACTCGGAGACGCCAGCGCTGTCGTGCACGAGCACGCCGCGGGCGAGCGCGTCGTCGGTCGAGAGCGCGGCGAGCATGCGGTAGAGGCCGAGCTTCTGCGGAAGCGCCGTGTCGTAGCCGAGCAGCGGCACATAGTAGAGCCCGCCCCGGGTCCACGCGCCGAAGACGCCGTCGAGGCTCCCCTCGCGCGAGACGAGCGCCTGCCCCTCGAGAAAGCCGCAGCGCACCGCGTGCGCCACGAAGCGCGCGGTGAGCTGCGGGTTGTGCTCGGACCACTTCTGCACGTAGAGCGCGTCGTAGAGCTCCGTCACGCGCCGTAGCCCAGCGTCGTCGAGGGAGCGCAGGTCGACCGCGCGATAGGCGCCATCCCGCAGCGCGCGCGCGAGGAGCGCGGCGTCGCGCCGATGGTCGCGGTGAGCGTGCGCCTGCTGCGGGTCCTGGAAGAGCACGCGCCGACTGAACACCATGCGCGCGCCGAGCGCCCGCACCTGCGCGTCGAGGTCGCGCCCCGCGCGCACGTCGACGGAGCGGAGCACGATGGCGTAGGTGGGGTGCGCGTCGACCAGCGCGCCGACCAACGCGGCGAGCTGCTCGCGCGTGAACTTCGGGTGGAGCGTCGTCGAGGTGAGCCAGTTGTCGACGTAGACGACCCGGTCGAAGCGCGCGCGCGTGAGCGCCACCCCGAGCCCGCGCACGAAGGCGCGCAGCGGCGCCTCGAGCGCGGGGGTCTCGAGCTTGCCGATCTCCTCCGCGCCGTAGGTCACGTAGTGCGTGAAGGGCGAGACGATGTAGCTCTGTCCCGGAAGCTCGCGCGACAGCGTGTAGGGCACGACGAGGTCGTCGACGAGGGCGACGGCGAGGTCGGCGAGCAGGTTCGGCGCGACGAAGGTCGTGCCCTCGCGCAGGATCGGCTCGAGGTAGCGGCGCGCGCGCTCGGCGTCGTCGGTCGTCGGCCACGCGACGCGGTCGAAGTCCCCGCGGTAGAGCGCGACCGTCACGCGAAGGCTCGCTCGACGCGCCGCAGCTTGCGCAGAGGCTCGCGCAGAGGCGCCTCGCCTCGCGTGACGGAGACCGTGGCACCGCGTGCGCGACAGAGCGCGACGAGGGCGCCGTGCGCCGCGGGGTAGGCGTCGTCGGGCGCGACCCAGAGCGTGAGCGCGTCGGGGGCGAGCTGGCGCACGCGGTAGTCGTCGATGCGCGCGTCCGCGAGCATCACCGCGCGACGCACGAAGTCCGGGAAGAGCGGCGCGCGGGCGGCTCCGAGCAAGAAGAGATCGTCGGCGCGACCCTCGATCCGATCGAGCGCGGTCGTCACTCGCCCGCAGGGGCACGGCGAGCGGCGCGGCACGAGCACGTCGTCGAGGCGATAGCGCACGATCGGCTGCGAGCGTCGGCGAAAGTCCGTGACGATGGGCTGAAACGCGCCCTCGGCCGAGCCCGCGACGAGCTCTCGCTCGAAGACGGCGACGTCCTCGGCGAGGTGCACCGTCCCGTACTCACACGACGAGCCCAGGAAGCCCTCGGTGGCCTGATAGACCTGCCGCACGACGCGCCCGAACGCGCGGCGGATGAGGCCCTCGTCGACGGGATCGAGCACCTCGGCGACCGAGACGACGACGGTCGGGGCGAGCGCGAGGTCACCACGCAGCGTCGCCTCGGCGAGGAGGCGCAGCATCGAGGGCGGCGCGAGGAGCACGGTGGGCCGCTGCGCGCTCAGCCCCGTGAGGTGCGCCGAGAAGTCGTCGGCGAGATCGAAGAAACGGAACGCGATGCGACGCGAGCCGACGCTCTCGTAGAGGTTGCTGTTCGCCCGCAAAAAGAAGGCGACGCGGTGCGCACGCAGCCCCGGCAGCCAGTCGGGCAGGACGCGCGCGATCGCCGCGCCCGCCCACTCTGCGCGCTCCTCGGGCGACGCGACGAAGAGCCCTCGATTGCCCGAGGTGCCGCTCGACAAGCCCACCGTGTAGCCGCGCAGGGTCGGGCTGAAGTCGCGCTCGCGCTCCGCGCGCAGGGCGATTTTCATGGCCTCGTCTCGGCGCACGGGGACGGTCACGACGTCGTCCCAGCTCGCCATCATCGCCGCTTTGTCGGTCGGCGCGAGCGAGCGCCACGCGGACGTCGGTCGCCCGGCGAAGCGCTTCGCGAGGTCGCGCGAGCGCGCGCGAGCCCAATCCAGATGGGCGAGGACGTGCCGCGCTTGGAACGTCTCGAGCGCCGCCCGCGAGCGCAACGTCTGAGGCTGCAGCCGCGACCGCAGGAACGAGCGCGCGAGTAGAGCGTGAGCGATCGAGGACCTGCGCTGGCTTTGGTCGCTCGTGGTCACGCGCTGGCTTTGGTCGCTCGTGGTCACGCGCTGGCTTTGATCGCTCGTGGTCACGCGCTGGCTTTGGTCGCTCGTGGTCACGCGCTGGCTTTGGTCGCTCGTGGTCACGCGCTGGCTTTGATCGCTCGTGGTCACGCGCGCACCGCGCGAGCTGGGGACACGCGCGCCAGCCGCACCTCGTCGCAGTGCGACGGCACGACGCGGATCTCCGGGGAGCGCGCCGCGAGGTCTGCGAGGCGCTCGAGGGTCTCGCGGTAGACGCGGTAGTCGGAGAAGAGCGCGCGCGTGATCGGATGCGGCAGCTGCCTCGTGCGCAGGCTCGCGCTCGTCCAGCACGCGTCGGCGACGAGGAAGTCGCGCGTGCCGTCGGCGTGCCGCACGAAGAGCCCGAGCTGCCCATCGACGTGCCCCGGGAGCTCCACGGCGACGAGCGCGCCGTCGCCGAAGAGGTCCACGCCGCGCCCGAACGGGGCGCACTCTGGAGGCAGCGCGACGGTGGGCTCCCGCGGTCCCAGCGCCCTCGCGCGCGCTTCGAGGTCAGGCGGCAAGAGCCCGCGCAGAAAGCCCGCCGCCGTACCGCGCGCTCGCCCGAAGCCCGCGAACGCGGCGAGCGCAGCGCGGAAGTAGACGAAGCGCGCGGCGGGGAAGTCTCGCAGCCCCGCGACGTGATCGGCGTGAAAGTGCGAGACGAGCACCCAACGCACATCGCGCGCCCGAATTCCGCGCGCGGCGAGCTGCGCGACGGCCGTGCGCTCGGGGTCGATCGTGACCGGCGTCACCCACGCATAGAGGCGCTCCGGGAACGGGCGCGTCTCCTCGAGAAAGCGCTGCGAATAGCCGGTGTCGTAGAGGATCGGCCCCTCGGTCGGGTGATGAATCAAGCCGACGAGCGCGGGAAAGCGCAGCGGGGCGAAGCGCCGATTCTGCAGCACGACGTGCTCGGGATGCAGCGTGTGCCCGACCTCGAGCAGCTCGAGCGTGGCGGGTCGCTCGCTCATGCGCGCCGCACCCGCAACCAGCGCGCGAGCCCCTCCCGCACGGGGACTCGCGGGCCATAGCCGAGCACCGCGCGCGCGCGGCTGAGGTCGAGCGTCATCGTCCTGCCGAGCAGCCCGAGCGTGTATTGCGTCACGCGGGGCTCGACGCGCGGCAGCGCGAGCCGATGGACGAGCTCGAGCGCCCGCGCGAACCTCAGCGCGCGCGCATAGGGCACCTCGCGCGTCGGGCGGCGAGCGCCGATTCCGTCGGCCAGCGCGTCGACGATGTCGCGCAGCGGCTGCGGGTCCCCGCTCGTGACGTTGAACGTCCCGCCCACGGCCTCGGCACGCGTCAGCGCGCACACGAGCGCCTCGACGGCGTCGTCGATGTACGTCAGGTCGACGCGCGCGCGCCCGCCATCGATCAGCGGGAAGTAGCCGCGCTCGAGCGCGGTCACGACGCGCGGGAGAATGCTCGTGTCGCCGGGGCCGTAGATCGCACGCGGCCGGAGCACGACGGTCGGGAGCCCTCGACGCTGCGCGAGTTGGGTCAAGCGCTCGCCCTCGAGCTTGGTGCGCGCGTAGTCGTTCACCTGCGCGGTCGGCAGCGGGTCGTCCTCGCGGATGCCCTCGCGCGCGCGGAAGTCGAAGTAGATGGACGGACTCGAGACGTAGACGAAGCGCCTCGCCCCGCCGCGCTCGGCCGCGCGGAGGACGTTCTCCGTCGCGCGCACGTTCGCCTTCTCGAAGTCTGCCGCGCGTCCCCACGGGGACGAGAGCGCCGCCGAGTGCACGACGTCATCCGCGCCTCGGAGGGCTCGCTCGGCCTCGCCCGCATCGGACAGCTCCGCGCGCTCGAAGCGCACGTGCGCGAGCTTCGCGAGCGCCGCACCGCGCTGCGCGTCGCGGCCGACGGCGACGACCTCCCGCGCCTCGCTCGCCAAGCGACGGACGAGCGCGCCGCCGAGAAAGCCCGTCGCGCCGGTGACGACGACTCGGCCGCTCACGCGCCCCCCGCCGGGTCGTGGGGGCCGTTCCACTCGATGTCCACCGTCGACGCGGCGAGCGGCGAGATGCGATGCACGAGCGCGCGCCGGACGAGCTCGCCAGCGGTGAAGACCTGCGCGAGCGCGGGCGCCGGGTCGCGGACGTCCCACGCCACGTCGCGCGCGCTCCGAAACGCCCGCAAGAAGCCGCCGCCGAGCTGCCGAGGGCCATAGAGCATCATCGGCAATGCGAGCATCGCGGACGCGTCCTCGCTCGGCTCCGCGAGCGGCGCGGTCGGGTCGAGGTAGGCCGCGGACAGGCGCGCGTCGCCGCGAAAGAGGTGCACGCCGCTCGTCGCGCGCGGGTTGCACTCGATGGCGAGGAGCCCGCGCTCCGGCACGTCGAAGAAGTCGAACGCGACCTGCCCGGTGAAGCGCTCACGCAGCACGAAGGCTTCGACCCAGGCGCGCACGCGCGGGTCGCGGTGCGGGCGAAAGAGGATCGCCGAGCCCTCCCCGCTGCGCGGCCCCGCGGTCACCCCGATCGCGTACGCGGCGTGGAGCGTCAGCCGACCCTCGTGCGCGACAGAGAGAGTGGCAATCGGCTGACCGCGCAAGCGCTCTTGGACGACCCACGGGACTGCCTCGCTCACCTCGCGCACGCGCGCGAGGTCACTCGGCGCGGGGGACACGATGGCCTGGGAGGCGAAGCGCGAGAACGACGGTTTGAGGACGATCGACGCGCCCCGCGCGCGCACGACGGCCTCGAGCGCGACTCGCGTGGTGACCTGCTGCGTCTCGGGGATCGCGACGCCCGCTGCCTCGGTCGCGCGGGCGAACGCGTGCTTGTCGTGCAGGCGCTCGAGTCGGTCGATCGGCATACAGAGCACGCGAGTCTGAGGACTCAGCACATCGAGCCTGCGGGCGACGTGAAAGACCTCCTCGCACGTGGGAATGAGGCACTCGATGGCCTCTCTGCGGATCACGTCGCGGAGGCCCTCTGCGAAGCCCCGCGCGTCGCGATCTGCGCGGGGCGCCGGCACGAGATAGCTGCGTCGCACGGCGCGTGAGCCGCGCAGCAGGTGCGCGCGGAAGCTGTCGGCGACGAACACCTCGTGACCGCTGCGGTGAAAGGCGCGCGCGAGCTCGAGCGTCGCGGGCGCGCGAGCGCCGGTGAGCAGGACGCGCATCGTCAGAACCGCAGCGCGAGGGCGCCGAGCGAGAGCCCCGCGCCCGTGCCGCAGAGGAGCGCGACGTCTCCCCGACGCAGGCGCGAAGACTCGATCGCCTCGAAGAGCGTGACCGGGATCGACGCCGCGACGCAGTTGCCGAGGCGCTCGAGCGTGGTCACGACGCGCGCGTCCTCGATCCCGAACGCGCGCAGCATATGCAGCCCCGCGAGGCTCGCTTGATGGGGAATCACCAGCGCGCGGCTGACGTCGACGTCCGCCGGAAGCTCGGCATAGAGGGATTGCAGAAACGGCCTTCCGCGCCCGAGCACGCGGCGCAAGAGGCGCGGCCCCTGCATCCGAAAGACGTTCTCCCCGTGCGTCAGATCAGCGTCGTTCGGGTGTCGGCGCGTGCCCCCGCCCTGCACCTGCGCGAGGTCGGCGTCGTCCCCGTAGGTGGCGAAGCGAGCGCCGAGGAGCTCCGCGTCGTGCTCCTCGCTCGGCACGACGACGACGGCCGCGGCGGCATCGCCGAAGAGTCCCGCGCTCTCGGGGTCTTCCCAGTCGATTCCCACGGACGCGAGGTCACTCGACACGATGAGGACGCGCTTGAATCGGCCGACCGCGACGAGGCTCGCGACGGTGTCGAGCGCCGCGAGAAACGAGAGGCAAGTGACGTGAATGCTCATCGCCGGGACGCCGCTGCGGCCGAGCCCGAGCGCGCGCTGCAGGAGCGCGCCGCCGTCGGGGATCGCCTGCTCGACGGTGCCCGAGGCGTTGACGATGAGGTCGACCGACGAGAGCTCCACGCCGGCGCGGAGCAGCGCGTCCTTGGCGGCGAGCGCGCCCATCGCGCTGGCGGTCTCGCCCCCGCTGCGGTCGGCGAAGCGGCGCTCGTGCACGCCAGTCGCGGCCGTCAAACGGTCGGCGTCGACGCCGAGTCGCGCGGCCACCTCGGCGGTCGTCACCACGCGCTGCGGCAGGTAGCG
>CAIUAC010000462.1 GCA_903896985.1 uncultured Sandaracinus sp. | reverse complement strand
GCGCGGCGCGACGACGTCGCCGGCGTGGTGGCGCTCGGCGAGCCGCGTGAGCGCAGCGTCGAGCAGGCGTATGGACGGCGGGTCGGCCCAGTGCAGATCCTCGATCGAGAGCACGACCGGCGTGCGCGCGCACAGCGCGTCGAGCAGCGCGATCCACGCGTCCGCGAGCTGCTCGCCCATGACGCTCGGCGTGGCGCGCGCGCTCGCGAGCGAGGCGTGGCGCGCGGAGTCGAACGGCGCGTCGACGAACTCGGCGAGGAACACCGCGGTACGCGGCGCGAGATCTCCCTCGAGCAGCGCCGCGCAGCGGGCGGAGACGTGCTGCTGCCGCGTCGCGACGGGGTCGCCGTGCGAGGCGCCGACTGCGGCGCCGACGAGCTGCGACACGAGGCCGTACATCGCGCCCGAGCGCGAGGCGTCCGCGCGCGCAGTGAGCAACAGCGGTCGCTCGTCAGCTGGGCGCTGCCCGAGGCGCGCAGCGAATTCGGCCGCGAGGCGCGATTTGCCGACGCCTGACGCCGCCGTCAGGAGCACAGCGCGCGCGACCGGTTCCTCCGCGCACTGGCTCAGCGTCGCCTCGAGATCGGCGAGCTCGCGGTCCCGCCCGAGGCACGGCACGACGCGCCCGAGCACGCGCCGGTGGTCGCGAAACGCCGTCTCATCGCGCGCGTCCTGCAGATCGAACGCGCCGCCCTCGCGAGCGACGAGCTCGAACTGCGCCTCGAGGAGCCCTGCGCTCAGCGCGTCGACGTCGATGCGCCCCTGCGCGACCGCCCCCGCGGCGAAGCGCGCCATCGCGCGCGCCACGACCTCGCCGGCGAGCGCGGCGCCGTCCACCTCTGCGCGCCCGGTCGCGAGCACCATCGGCAGCGGCTCGTGCGCGCGGAGCGCGATCGCGCAACGCGCGGCGCGGACGGCGACGTCGGTCGCGAGCCCTCCCGTGAACGACACCAGCGTGAGCCCCCGCAAGAAGGCATCCGCGCGCCCGCCGTGCTGCTTCGCGAGGCGCTGCACGGCCGACTCCGCGCCGACGGCGAGCGTGACGTCGGTGTCGATGGACTGCGCGCTGCCGGCCTCGCCGACGAGCACGATGGTCACGAGTCGCTGCTCCGCCGCCGTGATGCCCCGCGTCGGCCGCGAAGGCGGAGGCACTCTCGAGGTGCGCAGCGAAGCGGGCAACGAGCTGAACGCGTCGAGGCCCACGACGACGTCCGCGCCGTCGGCCGGGCGCTCCGCAGGGTCCCGCGCCATCATCCGCGCGACGTACGCCTCGAGCTCCACGGGCAGCTCGGGCCGCCGCTCGCGCAGGCGCGGAGCCTCGTCCAACAGGATGCTGGCGAGCACCGCGACGACGTTCGCGCCGCGCCAAGCGCGCTCGCCTGTGAGGCACTCGTAGAGCACGCAGCCGAGCGCGAAGACGTCGATGCGCGGGTCGACCGCACGCACGCCGCGGGCCTGCTCGGGCGCCATGTAGCCGGGCGTCCCGATGAGCCCACCCGGCTGCGTCAGGACGGTCTCGTGCGTCAGCGTGCGCGCGATGCCGAAGTCGATCAGCATCGCCCGGCCGAGGTCGCCGTCCGGAATGAACACGTTGGACGGCTTGAGGTCGCGGTGCACCAACCCGCGCGCGTGCACGGCCGCGAGCGCGTCGGCGATTCGCCGTGCGACGCCGATCGCCTCCGCCGCGCCGAGCGCTCCACGCTCGAGCCGAAAGCTGAGGTCCTCGCCCTCGAGCCACTCCATCGCGAGCCACAGCTGCGAGCCCTCGAAGACGCCGTGCTCGACGTAGCGGACGATCGCCGCGTGCTCGAGCTGCGCGAGCGCCCTCGCCTCGCGCAGAAAGCGCGCCTGCTCGACCGCGCCCACCCCATGCAGGACCTTGAGCGCGACGCGCGCGCCGGTGTGCCGGTCGAGCGCCGCATACACGGTGCCCATGCCGCCCGCGCCGACCGCTCGCTCGACCTCGAAGCGGGCTGCGATCACGGTACCGGGGAGCATCGAGCGGAACGTATCGAGGATCACACCGCGACGCGAGCGCGAATCCGCCGCTCAGAGCGTGTGGAGCAGCAGCCCTTGGAGCCCAGGCGCCACCGACGGGCTCCGGACACCGCCCGCCGGCAGGGCGCCCGTCGGCGTACGGACCACGATGCAGCCCGCCGCACCGCCGCCGCCAGCGCCGTTCCCACCCGAGGCGCCGTTGGAGTCGCCGTTCGTCCCGCCGAGCGTGGCGTCCGAGACGGAAGAGCACCACGTCTG
>CAIUAC010000461.1 GCA_903896985.1 uncultured Sandaracinus sp. | reverse complement strand
TCTTCGCGCCGCACCTCCTCGCGGGGCGCTCGCTCGTCGGTGACGCCATCGAGCTGATGATTCAGCTCAACGTGATGCTCGCGTTCTTCAACCTCGTCCCGGTGCCGCCGCTCGACGGCTCGCACCTCTGGCCGCGCGCCTGGACGGGCGCGAAGGAGTTCGCGCAGCGCTACTCCTTCATCCTGTTCATCCTGCTGTTTTTCGTGAAGCTCCCGGGCATGGCGCGCCCGCTCGGCTGGCTCCTCATCGGGCCGATGATCGAGCGCATGACGCTGTGGCTCTTGATGGTCGGAGGTGTGGCGTGAGCGACGAACTCAAGAAGCCGCTCGACCCCGACTTCGTCATCGATCTGCCGTCCTTCCAAGGGCCGCTCGACCTGCTCCTGCACCTGATTCAGAAGCACGAGCTCGAGATCCTCGACCTCCCCATCGCCTTCGTCACCGACAGGTACCTCGCGTACCTCGGCGTGATGGAGCACCTCAACCTCGACATCGCCGCTGAGTACCTGCTGATGGCGGCGACGCTCGCGCACATCAAGTCGAAGATGCTCCTGCCGCCCGACCCGAACGCCGCGGCGGACGACGCCGAGTCGAACGAGGAGGAGGCCGATCCGCGCGCGGAGCTGATCCTGCGCTTGCTCGAGTATCAGAAGTACAAGGCTGCCGCCGAGGCGCTCAGCGCGCGCGGCATCGCCGGGCGCGACGTCTTCTTCCGCGGCACGGCGGCGGTCGAGGCGCAGGGACCCGCGCCGCTCGCCGACGTCGGCCTCTACAAGCTCCTCGACGCGTTTCAGCGCGTCGTCGACCGCTCGAAGATCGACTTCTCGCGCGAGATCAGCGCCGAGCGCATCACCATCCAAGAGCGCATGTCGGAGATCACCGAGCGGATCTCGAAGCAGCGGCGCGCGACGTTCGACGAGCTATTCGCCGGGCTGCGCTCGAGCTACGAAATCGTCGTCACCTTCCTCGCGCTGCTCGAGATGGCGAAGATGCACCTCGTGCGCGTCTACCAAGCGGATCCGTACTCACCGCTCTACCTAGAGAGCGCCGTCGTCGGCGAGCACGACGAGCCGAGCGAGGAGCCTGTCGAGGAGCCGACCGCCGAGCCGATGGAGCCCGAGGAGCCTGTCGAGGAGCCGACCGCCGAGCCGATGGAGCCCGAGGAGCCTGCGCTTGCTCTCGCCGACGAGAACGTGCATCCCTCGCCGCCCGGAACGGACGACGACCCCTCATGACCCGCAAGCGCAAGCCTCCGAAGGCGCCGACCGCGCCCGTCGAGCTCGAAGCTCCGGGCGAGCAGGCGACGTCCGTCGAGCCCGAG
Source organism: uncultured Sandaracinus sp. (assembly GCA_903896985.1). GTDB lineage: Bacteria > Myxococcota_A > Polyangia > Polyangiales > JADJQN01 > CAIUAC01. The sequence goes on along the minus strand of CAIUAC010000461.1, from coordinate 1,195 downwards.
GCGTCGGCTGAGCCGCGTGAGCCGGTCGAAGCTGTGGTGGCGGTCGGCCTCGACGTGCAGGTCGAGCTGGTGACGTCGGTGGAGCTCGACGCGCCGGCTGAGTACATCGACGCGCCGCTCGAGGTCGTGCTCCCAGAGGACCTGCTCTCGAGCTCGGGCATGGTCGGCGCAGCGCTCCCGCTCGATGACGACGACGAGGGCCCCGGGCTCGAGAAGGCGCCGCCGCTCGTCGCGGGCGCGTCGCACCTGAAGGCCGTGATCGAGGCGCTGATCTTCGCGTCCGACAAGCCGGTGACGGTGGGCGAGCTCGCGAAGGCGGCCAACGCGAAGGCACCCGACCTCAAGCCGCTGCTCTCCGACCTCGTCGAGGAGTACCGCGGGCGCGGCGTCGAGCTCGTCGAGGTCTCCGGCGGCTATCAGTTCCGCACGAGCGCGCTCGCCGCGCCGTTCGTGCGCGACTATGTCGCCGCCAAGCCCGTGCGGCTCTCTCGCGCGCAGGTCGAGACGCTCTCCATCGTCGCCTACCGTCAGCCCGTGACGCGGCCCGAGATCGACGACATCCGCGGCGTGGACTCGGGCTCAGCGCTGAAGATCCTGCTCGAGCGCGGGCTGCTCAAGATCCTCGGCAAGAAGGAAGAGGCAGGCCGGCCGCTGATCTACGGGACGACTCCGCAATTCCTCGAGTTTTTTGGCCTCTCGTCGCTGCGGGACCTGCCGACGCTGCGCGAGTTCAGTGAGCTCTCCGACGAGAGCAAGGCGCTCTTCGAGCGTCGCAGCGGCGAGCCGCTCGGGGACATCGGCGTCTCCACCGCGGAGATCGACAGCGAGACTGGCACCGAGCGCCAAGCGGTGGACCTCGAGGCTTCGCAAGCGGTCGAGCAGGTCGAGCGCGGAGACTTCGACGAGCGGTCGGCGCCGGCGGTGGACCTCGACGCGGACGAGGACTTCGACGCGGACGGCGACTTGGCGGCATCACGTCAGGCGATCCCGTCGGAGCCCTCACCCCAGCCCTCTCCCTCGACGGGAGAGGGGGCAGAGGCGGGAGTCGATGGCGGCGATGTGGAGGGTGCGGCTGACGCTGATGCGGAAGGCGATGAGGCCGACGGCGAAGATGACGATGATGCCGACGATGATGACGACGATGATGACGATGACGACGATGATGATGACGACGACGAGCCCTGATTGACCTGCG
>CAIUAC010000460.1 GCA_903896985.1 uncultured Sandaracinus sp. | reverse complement strand
GTCACCGTCGACGTCGACGTCACGCACACCTACCGCGGCGACCTCCTCGTCAAGCTCGTGCACCCGAGCGGTCGCGCGGTCGTGCTCCTCGACCATCAGGGCGCGGGCGACGACAACATCCGTCAGTCCTTCACGGTGACGACGCTCAACGGTCTCGACGCCGCCGGCACCTGGACGCTCTCCATCGCCGACACCGCGCGCGCCGACACCGGCACGCTGAACTCCTGGCGCCTGACCGTCGCGCGGTAGTAAAGGGGCGCGATGCCCTCGCTCTCTTACACCAGCGTCTACGAGCGCGGCGTCCCGTACCCCGAGCGCTGGGTGCTCGTGCTCCACGGCATCCTCGGGACCAAGTCGAACTGGCGCGCCATCGCGCGGCGCGTCCTCGCGACGACGCCGACGTGGGGCGCCTTGCTCGTGGATCTGCGCAACCACGGTGAGTCGCGCGGCTTCCCTGCGCCGCACACGGTCGAGGCGTGCGCCGACGACCTCGTGCGCCTGACCGCGTCCCTCGATCTGCGCATCGACGCCGTCCTCGGCCACAGCTACGGCGGCAAGGTCGCGCTCGCGTACGCGCGCGCCGTGAACGGCGACCTCGACCGACTCGTCGTCGTGGACTCGACGCCCGGCGAGCGCCCCGACGCGCACGGCTCAGAGGGCACCGTCCACGTCGTGCAGCTTCTCTCGGAGCTGCGCGGGGCGTTCCCGACGCGCGAAGCGTTCGTCGAGGCGCTGCTCGCCCGCGGGCAGACGCGCGACGTCGCGACGTGGCTCGCGATGAACCTCGAGCGCGTGGACGATGACGTGCCCGAGAGCGGCTACCGCTTCAGCCTCGACGTCGACGCCGTGCGCGCGATGCTCGAGGACTATCTCGCGCAGGACCTCTGGGGCGTCGTCGAGGAGCCGCCCGGGCGCGCCATCATCGACCTGCTCGTCGGCGACGACTCGGAGGTCGTGGACGACGCCGACCGCGCGCGCCTCGCCGACGTCGCAGAGCGGCATCCCGAGCGCGTGCGCCTGCACGTCGTGCCGCGCGCCGGGCACTGGGTGCACGTCGATCAGCCCGACGCGACGGTGGCGCTGCTCGCCGATATCTTTCAGGCACGGTAGGCGCGGTAGGCGCGGACGCGCGTCGCGTGCGCTAGCCTCGTTGCGCCTCGAGTCCCCAACGTGCAGAAGCTTCGCCATGAAAGTACTCGTGATCGGCGCGACGGGCGGGACCGGGCTGCACCTCGTGCGAAAGGCGCTCGCCGCGGGGCATGAGGTCACCGCGCTCGCGCGCCATCCGGGGGCTTTCCCCCAGCAGCACGCGAGCCTGCGCGTCGCGAAGGGCGATGTGCGCGACGCAGCGTCGCTCGACGCCGCCGTGCAGGGGCAGGACGCGGTGCTGATCGCGCTCGGGCCGCGCTCGCTGCAAGAAGAGGATCTGCAGGAGACCGCGATGCGCAACCTCGTCCCCGCGCTCCAGAAGCACGGCGTTCGGCGCGTCGTGAACCTCTCGGCGTGGGGCGCGGGCGACAGCGCCAAGCACACGCAGCTCGTGTTCCGCGTCATCCAGAAGACCGTCCTGCGCAAGGTCTGGCCGGACAAGGAGCGCGGCGAGGCGCTCTTGCTCGGCGCGGGGCTCGACTACGTCAACGTGCGCCCCGGACGGCTGCTCGACGCGCCCGCGCGCGGCGGCGTGAAGGCCGCGCTCGAGCCCGGCAAGCTGAAGGCGGAGCTGACGCGCGAGGACACCGCCGACTTCATGGTCGCGCAGCTGACGAGCGACGCTTGGCTTCGGAGGTCGCCGCTCCTCGGGTACTGACGAGCCTCCATGTTGCCGCGGCCTGGCGCTGACGACGCCTTGTCACGGCGCGCGCATCGCGGGGTGAACGCCTTCGAGTGGATCTGGCCTGCGTGCCCTGCGCTCAGCGCTTTGCTTCACGCTCGCCGATGAGAGTGACCGGCGCCGCCGGCTCGAGGGTGGCGAAGTCCGGCTCGCGCGGCGCCCCGGACGGCGCGAACAGGTACGCCAGCCCATGGCCGACCGTCGGCTCCGAGAACGCGTCGCTCCCAGTGGAGCCCATCCGAACAGCTGATTTGCCCCGTGCTCTTCTCCCACGCACAACGCGAGCTCGGCGCCGTCGGCGTCGACGGTCTTCCATCGACCCGAGAGCGTCGCCGTGAAGCGCCTGACGACGACGCCGATGTTGCGCATGAGCGACACCTGCTTGGTGGGCCCAGGGCCCGAGCACTTCTGGCACCGATCGTGCGCGTTCCCTTGCATCGCGGCCGATCATCCGCGAGCGCCCCGCAGACGTTCCCCAAGGCTCTCTCGGGGGGTCGGCACGGCCGTAGTGGGGCGCAACGGCCGCCTCGCCAACGGGCGAACGGCGCGTACATTCGCGTCCGTCGGCTCCGTCCGCCAAGTCGACTCGACCTGCGCGGTCTGCACGGTCCGCTCGCTCCATTCGGTCGGTTCGGTCTGCACGATTGCCGCTCTTCAGACGGCGCCTAGGGAGCCGTTCAGAGGAGCCGGAGGACGCCTCGATGACCCTCGATCCCGCGACGCTGAATGCCCTCGATGCCTACTGGCGCGCAGCAAATTATCTCTCGGTTGGGCAGATCTACCTGCGTGACAACCCGCTGCTGCGGGAGCCGCTCCGCGCCGAGCACATCAAGGCGCGCCTGCTCGGTCACTGGGGCACGACGCCCGGCCTCAACTTCGTCTTCGCGCACCTCGACCGCGTGATCCGCGCGCACGATCTCGACTGCGTCTACATCGCCGGTCCCGGTCACGGCGGGCCCGCCGCCGTCGCGAACGCCTACCTCGAGGGCACCTACAGCGAGCTCTATCCGCGCGTCTCGCTCGACGGCGTCGGGATGCAGCGCCTGTTCAAGCAGTTCTCGTTCCCAGGCGGCATCCCGAGCCACGTCGCGCCCGAGGTGCCCGGCTCCCTGCACGAGGGCGGCGAGCTCGGCTACGCGCTCTCGCACGCGTTCGGCGCGGCGTTCGACAACCCGAGGCTCCTCGTCGCGGCGATCATCGGCGACGGCGAGGCCGAGACGGGGCCGCTCGCGACGAGCTGGCACTCCAACAAATTCCTGAGCGCGGCCCGCGACGGCGCGGTGCTGCCGATCCTGCACCTCAACGGCTACAAGATCGCGAGCCCGACGGTGCTCGCGCGCATCCCGCACGTGGAGCTCGAGCAGATGCTGCGCGGCTTCGGCTACGAGCCGTACTTCGTCGAGGGTGACGACCCGATGACGATGCACGGCTTGATGGCGGACGCGATGGACCGCATCGTCGCGTCGATCGCCGAGATCCAGCGCGCGGCGCGCGTCGACGGCGTGACCAAGCGCCCGACGTGGCCGATGATCGTGCTCCGCAGCCCCAAGGGCTGGACCGGCCCGCACACGGTCGACGGCAAGCAGGTCGAGGGCACCGCGCGCTCGCACCAAGTGCCGATGGGCGACATGGACAAGCCCGAGCACGTCGCCGTCCTCGAGAAGTGGATGCGCAGCTATCGCCCCGAGGAGCTCTTCGACGCGGACGGCGCGCCGCTCGCGTCCATCCGCGCCTGGGCGCCCGTCGGCGAGCGTCGCATGAGCGCCAACCCGCACTCGAACGGCGGCGTGCTCCGCCGCGACCTCTCGCTGCCCGACTTCCGCGACTATGCCGTGAAGCTCTCCGCGCCCGGCGCGACCAAGGCGGAGGCGACGCGCGAGCAGGGGCGCTTCATCCGCGACATCATCAAGCGCAATCCCGAGACGTTCCGCGTCTTCAGCCCCGACGAGACGGCGTCGAATCGCTGGAATCCGGTCTTCGAGGCGACGAGTCGCGTCTACACCGAAGAGCAGATCGCGACGGATGACGGACTCGCGCTCGACGGTCGCGTCGTCGAGATGCTGAGTGAGCATCAGTGTCAGGGCTGGCTGGAGGGCTATCTGCTCACCGGCCGACACGGCTTCTTCTCCTGCTACGAGGCGTTCATCCACCTCGTCGACTCGATGTTCAATCAGCACGCGAAGTGGCTGAAGACGACTCGGCATATCCCGTGGCGCGAGCCCATTTCGTCGCTGAATTACCTGCTCACCTCGCACGTCTGGCGGCAGGATCACAATGGCTTCAGCCATCAGGACCCGGGCTTCCTCGATCACGTGGCGAACAAGAGCTCCGAGGTCGTGCGCATCTACCTTCCGCCGGACGCGAACACGCTGCTCTCGGTCACCGATCACTGCCTGCGCAGCAAGCACTACGTGAACGTGATCGTCGCCGGCAAGCAACCCGAGCATCAGTGGTTGTCCATGGACGAGGCGATCACGCACTGCACTCGCGGGCTCGGCGTGTGGGAGTGGGCGAGCACCTTCGGCGGCAAGGACCCGGACATCGTCCTCGCGTGCTGCGGAGACGTGCCGACGGTCGAGATGCTCGCGGCGGCGGACCTGCTGCGAACGCTCGCCCCCGACCTGCGCGTGCGCTTCGTCAACGTCGTCGATCTGATGCGCCTGCAGCCGCACAACGAGCACCCGCACGGGCTCCGTGAGGAGGAGTTCGACGAGATCTTCACCGTCGACAAGCAGATCCTCTTCGCGTTCCACGGCTATCCGTCTCTGATTCATCGCCTGACCTATCGGCACGACGCGCAGGGCAACCTGCACGTGCGTGGCTACAAGGAAGAGGGCACGACGACGACGCCCTTCGACATGTGCGTGCTCAACGACATGGACCGCTATCGGCTCGTGATGGACGTCTTCAAGCGCGTGCCGAAGCTCGCCTCGCGCAAGGGCGTCGTGACCGCGCAGATGCAGGCGAAGCGCGACGAGCACTCCGCGTACATCCGCGAGCACGGCGACGATATGCCGGAGATCCGCGACTGGAAGTGGGGCCAGAAGAAGTAGGGCGCTACACGGCCGCGCGCGCTTCGACGACGAGGCGCGCGACGGCCTCGCGCACTTGCGCCGCGGTCTTGCGCGGGTCGCGCTGCGGCGACATCGGCGCGCCGACGCTCACGACGACGCGGGTCGTGGGGCGCGCGGCGAGGTCGCGCAGGTGCGCGCCGAAGTCCGCGGTCAGATCCTCTGCGCCTCGCTCGTAGGCCAAGCCGACGGGCACGACCTCGACGTCGAGTCCGCGCGTCGCGGCGAACGCGCCGAGGTGAAACGGGCGCACCTCGTCGCCTCCGAAGGTGGTGCCCTCGGCGAAGACGATCAGCGATCCGCCGCCCTCGAGCACGCGCCGCATCGAGCGCAGCGCGACCGCCCGACTGCCGAGGTCCCCGCGGTCGACGAAGAGCGTGCCGACGCGCCGCGCGGCGCGCCCGACGAGCGGCCAATCCGCGAGGTCGCCGCGGCTGAGCACCTGGGCGTCGAAGAGCCACATCAGCACGCCGATGTCGAGGGCCGAGCGGTGGTTCGAGACGATCAGGCGTCCGCGCGCAGAGGGCGGGGGAGGGCCGTGCAGCACCTCGAGATCCGCCCCGAAGAGCCGCAGCATCGCGCCGAAATAGCGCCGCTTGTGCCGCGCGAGGACGGTCGGCTTCGGCTGCGTCGGGGAGAGCGCCTCGCGCGTGCGGAGGAGCGCGAGGGAGCCCGCGGTCAGCGCCGCGAAGGCGAGGGCGCGGGCGGGTTGGCGGAGCGGCCCGAGGTGCACTCGGCGTTTGTAGAGGGTGTCCGCCGCGACCGCAACGGAGTCCGTCGGCGGCGCGCGCTCCGCGCCTGATATGCTGAAGCCGACGTTCCATGAAGGCGCTCATCAAGGTCGGCTACGCGTGCAACGAGCACTGCACGTTCTGTCACACGATGGATGTGCGGCACATCGACGGCGACGAGGCCGAGACGCACGCGAAGATTCGCCGCGCCAAGGCGCTCGGGCACACGATGGTCGTGCTCTCCGGCGGCGAGGTCACCATCCGCCCCGAGCTTCTGCGCTGGGCGGCGCACATCGCGTCCCTCGACCTCGACCTCGGCCTGGTCACGAACGGCCGGCTGCTCGGCTACGACGACGCGCTCGAGAAGCTCGTCGCGCAGCGCCTCCGCTACGTCTACATGTCGCTGCACGCGGGCACAGCGAAGGTGCACAACTCGCTCATCCGCGCGGACGGCTTCGACGAGGCCGTCCGCGCGATCCGCAACGTGCACGCGCGGCCCGAGATCGAGCTGACGATCAACTGCGTCGTGACGCGGCAGAACGTCGAGCAGCTGCGCGCGCTCGTCGACCTGCTGCTCCCCTTCGAGCGGCTCGTGCTGAAGTTCTCGATGCTCCAGCCGAAGGGCGGCGGCGACAGGCTCCTCGAGCAGCTGGTGTCGCGCGTGACGCACGTCGCCGAGCGCGTCCGGGACGCGATGGAGTACGGCCAAGCGCAGGTGCGCGCGCGCGGCGCGAGCGGGCCCTCGTTCACGCACGACGGGCTCCCGCTCTGTTTGCTGCCGGGGCACGAGGGCGCCTTCGACGACCTGCGCACCGACGGCTTCGCGACGATGGTCGAGGTCGGCGAGCCGGACTTCTTCCCGGTCGATGACCACGACAAGGTGCAGCCCGAGGCGACCTGCGGGGCGTGCGCGCTCCGTGGACCGTGCCCCGGCTTGTTCCGCGGCTATCTCGAGGCGTTCGGCTCCGACGAGCTGCGTCCGCCGCCTCCGCAGGCGCGCTCGAACTCGTTTCACTACGTGCTCGAGACCCTCGTCGCGACGGACGCCGCGCCCGGCTTCTGTCCGCTGCGCGACGGCGAGGAGGGCGTGACCCCCTGGGATCGCGGGCGGCATCTCTTCGTGCGCAACGGCGCCCGCATCGCCCGCTATCGCACCGAGACTCGAGACTTCGCGGACGTCGAGCTCGTGCGCGTCAAGCACGAGCTCGCGCAGGTCTACGCCGATGTGTCGAGGAAGGCCGCGCCCGACGACTTCGCCCGCGACCTCGTGCAGCTCACGCGGAGCCCGCTCTGCGAGGGCTGTCCGGTCGAGCGGACCTGCACCGGGATGTTCGAGCCGCGCCTCGAGGACGTCTTCGGGCGCGATGACGCCGTCGTGCGGACGCTCCTCGGCGCGCTCGAGGGGCGCGTGCTCGACGTCGGCTGTGGTGAGGGGCCCTATGACGAGGTGCTCGCGCCGCGGGCGCAGGCAGGTGCCATCGAGTGGGTCGGGCTCGAGCCGGACGCCGCCGCTTGCGCGCGCCTCCGGGAGCGACGTCCGTGGGGCGAGGTGCGGCAGGGCACGGCGGAGGACGCGCGCCTCGAGCCCGAGTCGTTTGACCACGTCCTGGTGCTGCGGAGCTGGAATCACCTCGCCGATCCCGTCGTCGCCCTCACGCGCCTGGTGTCGGCGCTTCGGCCGGGCGGCACGCTCACCCTCGTCGACAACGTCGCCTTCGCGCTCGCGCGCACGCGGCCGCAGGCGCGCCTCGCGGAGCGCTCGACGGCCGCGTTCGAGCACCATCGCAACGACGACGCCACAGCCGCGGCGCGCCTCGTCGAGCAGGCGCTCGCGACGGACGTTCGGTTGCGCTTGAGGCCGCTCGAGCGCCGCGACGTAGGGCCCGGCACGTCGAATCAGTGGCTTCTGCGCTACGAGCGCGCCCTGCCCACGCTTGTGTAAGCGAGTCGCGCTCTGCTAGCCTGGCTCCCCAGCGCGGCGAACGCGGAGGAGGTCGTACGCATGTCACGCACCCTGAGATCCATCGTCGGGCTCGGCTTCACGCTCCTCGTCGGAGCGTCCACTTTTGGCTGTGCGGGTGGCTCGAAGCCCCCCGTCAGGCCGGGCGATGGAGGCGTGCGTGATGGCAGCCTCGACGGCAGCGCGGACGGCGCCGTCGACCTCGGGCCCGTGGAGGTCGATGCAGGCGCCGATCTTGGGCCGACCACCCGCGTCGGTACGTGCGAGTCGTGCGAGACGAGCGCCGACTGCTACCCGAATTCCTACTGCGCTCTGCTGACGACGGGCGGTCGCGCGTGTCTGCCGAGCTGCAACCCCGACCTGCCGATGTGTCCCGCCGGCTTGAACTGCACGCTGAGCGCTGCGCTCGAGGTCGACGAGTACGTCTGCGCGCCCCTCGGCGGGCTCTGCTGCGTCGACGAGGACCGCGACACCTACGGCCAGGGCGTGGGATGCGTGGGGAGCGACTGCGACGACGCCAACGCCGACATCAACCCCGCGGAGCCCGAGCGCTGCAACGGCATCGACGACGACTGCGATCTGGCCGTCGACGGGACGATGACCGACTGCGTCACCGGCATCTGTCGCCCGAACGCGGGCATGCCTGGTACCTACGAAGACATCCGCAGCGCGATGTGCACGGACGCGATGTGCACGAGCGGCACGCTGACGTCCTGTGGGCTCTTCAACTGCGAGCTCGGCATGGGCCTCGGGAGCCGCTGCGCGCTCACCTGCCCGTCGACCGCCACGGACAACACGGGCAACGAGCTTTGCGTCGACGCTGCTCACTGTGACGGAACTGCGTGCCTCGCGGACCAGCCGAACGGCGGCGTGTGCGACGAGGACTCCGACTGCTCGGCGGGCCACTGCGACAACGGCTTCTGCTGCGCCTCGGGGCAGTGCTGCAGCACCGCGACGGACTGCAGCGGTGGCACTGGCGCCGTCTGCGAGACTCCCCTGACCTGTCAGGGCACGCGCGGGGACATCACGTGCGAGTCCAACATCTGCGTCATCGCATCGGGGGTGCCGGACGACAGCGCGTGCGACAGCGGAACCATCGCGCGCGACTGTGGCCTCTTTCTGCCCGTCTACTGCTCCGGCGCGGCCACGCAGACGGCCCCCGCCTGTGCGACGAGCTGCACGACGGACGCTGGCTGTATCCCGACGGGCCACTGTGAGGTCGGCGTCTGCGCGCCGGACCGTCCGCCGGGCGGCTCCTGCTCGCGAGTCCAGGATTGCCAGGACGGCAACTCCTGCGTCGATGGCGTCTGCTGCATGACCGCGTGCTCGGGCCAGTGCGAGCGCTGCAACGCCCCCGGCACGGCCGGAACCTGTACGCCCGTCGGGGGCGGCCAAGACCCCGACTTGGAGTGCCCGGGCTTCTCCTGCTCCGACTACTACGCGGGCTTCGACGGGCTGGGCGCTTGTCATCGCCGGGCACCGATCAGCAACGACGCCGCCGTCTGCAACGGGGCTCGCGCCTGCCTCACGCCCGCCGAGCTTTGCGCCGTGTCGCCCGCCGGCACAGAGGTGCAGATCGACTGCGACGACGTCTGCCAGAGCACGACCGCGGGCACCTGCAACGGCACGACGCCGGGCGCGTGCACCGACTCTCCTCCCGGAAGCCAGACCTGCGGTTTCGGCGCGTGTATGACCACGTCGCCGCGCTGCAACGCCGGCACCCAGGTCACGTGCATCGCGGGGATGAGTTCGCCGGAGGCCTGCAACGGCATCGACGACGACTGCGCCGGCGGCGTCGACAACGCGCCGGTCGTGTCGATGTGTCCCGCGACCGCGAACGTCGCGACCACGTCGTGCGGCGGAGCGGCAGGCTGCGCGATCGCCGCCTGTAACTCGAACGCCGTCGACATCGACGGTGCCTACGCGAACGGCTGTGAGTGCGTCAACGAGGGCAACGGCAACGCGTGCGGCTCTGCGACCTCCCTCGGCGCCATCGGAGTCGGCGGTTCGGCCAACACGCTGACGAGCTCCATCGCCGTTTCGGGCGCCAGCGATTACTTCTACGTCACGTTCCCGGCGACCGGCTCGCCTGGAGGCGGCACCCCACACGTGCGCTTCACGCGCAACGACGGCTCGATCTTCCGGTTCGAGATCACGAGCGGGTGCCCGTCGGCCCCGCTCCCATGCGGCATCGCAGGCAGCGGCGGAGTCGCCACTGGCCGTGACGACTGGTCGTTCGTCGACGACCAGGCCGCCCCCGGCCCCAATCAGTGGAACGTGCGTAACACGGCGTGGCCGGCGGCCGTCTATGTGCGCGTGTATCGCACGACCTCCGGGGCGAGCTGCAGCCAGTATCAGTTGACCGTCACGCGCTGAAGTGGGTGGGTGCAGGTGGCGCCCCCTCCGCCACGCTTCTGCGCACCGCCCCCATGAGATTCCCGAAATGACGTCTCCGCTCCAAGGTATTCCGTCCGAGCTCGCGGCCGCCGATCTCAACTCAGGCGCCGTGCAGCTCAGCGTCGATGCGCAGCTCTATCCGCTCGGCGCGATCTACGCTGCCTCCTACGTCTTTCTCGACCGCTGTTATGTGCTGCTCGATCAGCCCGCTGAGCACCGTGTCCGCGTCACCCTGACCCCGAAGAAGGGGCCCGCCGACGAGGCGCTGCTGCGCGCGTTCGTCGGTGAGTTCTCGAACGAGCTCCTCTCGGCGGCCTGGCGGCAGCAGATCGCGCAGGAGAATCGCGCGGTCATCGAGATGGTCACGTCCCAGGCGATCTCGGCCGCGATGGGTCCGCCTTCGCTCGATGACCTCGCGGCGTTCGACTTCGGCGACGAGGCGTTCGAGGACCCGCTCGGCATCGCGATGAGCTGGGAGGAGAAGTACAAGAAGAAGGACCCCGCCGCCGCGACTGCTCCGGCGGGCGCTGAGACCTCGGCGAAGCCTGACACCGGCGCGCCCGAGCCCGAGGGCTCGCCGTGACCGAGCTGCGACTGCACCGCTCGCTCTACGCCGGTACGGCGGTCGACGCGGCGGTGAAGACGTATGCGCGCTTCGCGGCCTTCGAGCTGGTCGAGGAGGCGACTCACTGGGTCGTGCGCGTCACCGCGAAGAGCGTCGCCCGCGAGACGCAGATCGCCCACGAGCTCGCGAACTACGCTCTCGGTACGACCATCCGGGAGCGCGGAGCCACGCCCTAACCGTCGCTCACC
>CAIUAC010000459.1 GCA_903896985.1 uncultured Sandaracinus sp. | reverse complement strand
GAGCGACTCGCCGTGATCGACGACGCGCGCTTTCGCGCGGCCGTGTGGCTGAAGCGCGCGCGGACGCTGCACGACGCGCCCGCTCTGCGCTCGGCGTTCGAGGCGCTCCCCCCGAGCACGCTCGCCGACCTCGCGCGGCTCTCTGCGGGGCCGCCCACGGAGGCCGCCGACGAGGCGCTGCTCGCGCGCGACCTCGCCCGCGCGCGCTACGCCGCGGACGTGACGGTGATGGTCGATTGCGCGCTCGACCCGAGCGCCACGACCCGGGGCGGCGGGTTCATCGACTGCTACGCGACGACGCTGCCGGAGGCGGGTGAGATGGGCTCGGAGTACCCGCACACGCTCGAGTACTTCGTGCGGGTCCCGCACGCGGTCCGGTACGCGGGCGGCGCGACGCATATGCCCGGCTACGACTGCGAGGACGGCGCCGTCCGCGAGACGCGCTCGTGGTCCGTGCTGACGGCCGCGCGCGATCACCTCGACGGCATCCTCCACGTCTACCGGGACGGCGGCGAGGCGGACGACTACGTGGACCTGAACACGACGGCGGATGTGTGCAGCGTCGCGCAGCGCAAGTGCGTCACCTACCGCATCGGGCTGCGACACTGCGAGGCTGGCGACTCGGACGGTGCGCTGGTCTGCACGCAGAGCTGGGAGGCCGCCGCGGCGGTGCGGCGCGGGACGCTCACGTTTCGTCGGCTGCGAGGCACGTTCCCGACGGAGCTCTCGAGCTCGATCCTCGCGAGCCCCATCGACCTCTCGACCTTCGGCGCGCCCGCGGTCACCGCGAACGTGACGCTGCCGACGGCGGCCCCGCTCGCGACGCCGCAGACGCCCGCGGGCACCGGCGCTTGCCACGCCGAGGTCGCCGACCCACGCCCGCCGCTCAACGTGCGCGCAGAGGCCATCGCGACGAGCGCCATCGCGGGGACTCTGCCGAACGGCACGCGCGTCGTGCCGCGCGGGCGACAGCACGGCTGGACGCGCGTCGAGGCGCCCATCGCCGGGTGGATCTGGGCGCGCAACCTCCGCCGCGTCTGCGACTGAGCGCGACGCGAGGCTGAGCGGCGCGACGCTCTCAGAGCAGCGGCGACGTGGCGCGAACCCGCGCGCCGATGCGCCTAGGCGGGCGCGTGCGCGGCGAGGTAGTCCGCCATCGCGCGCAGCGTGCGGACGCGCGCGTAGTCGGTCTCGGGGATCGAGACGCCGGTGCGGGCGTGGAGCGCCTGCACGAGGCGCAGAAAATCCATCGAGTCGAGGTCGAGCGCGTCCCGCAGCGCCTCGTCCGGCGCGAGGGTCGCGGCGTCGATCTCCGGAGCGAGGTCTCCGAGGCAGCCCACGATGGCGGTCCGCGCTTCGTTGGAGTTCATAGCTTCTCTGGCTCCTGGAGCAGCGCGTCGAGCGCGGTGAGAAACGCAGCGCCGCAGTGTCCGTCCGTCGCGCGATGGTCTCCCGCGAGCGTCGCCCAGACGAGCGGGCGAGGGACGACGGTGCCGTCGACGACCCAGGGGCGCTCGACGATGCGACCGAAGGCGATCATCGCGACCTGCGGCGGCACGATCACGGGCAGCGCAAGCTCGACGCCGCGGTCCCCGAGGCTCGAGACCGTGCAGGTGACGTCGGCGAGCTCGGAGCTCTTGAGCCCGCCCGAGCGAGCGCGTCCGACGAGGTCGCCGAGCTTCGCCATCAAGGCGTCGAGGTCGAGCCGGTCGGCGTCGTGGATGGCGGGCGCGATGAGGCCGCCGTTGCGCAGCGAGACGGCGACGGCGAGGTTCACGTGCTCGCGCGGGCGGGCGCTGCCGTGCTCCCAGGACGCGTTGAGCTCAGGCACACGTCGCAGCGCGAGGGCGACCGCCTTGACGAGGAGCGCGCCCGCGACGAGGCGGGCTTCGACGCTGCGCGTCGCGTTGGCGGCGGCGAGCCAGCTCATCGAGCGCTGCAGGTCGATGGTCCGCGCGACGTAGTAGTGCGGGATCTCGCGGTTCGAGCGCTCCATCGACGCGGCGATCGCGTGGCGCATCCGGGCGGCCTGGCTCTCGTGGGTGTCGACGCCCTCGAGCGTGGGCAGCGCGGCCGACTCGACGTCGTGCGCGGTGACCGCGCCCTCCTCGCCGGAGCCGCTCAGCGCGCTCGGATCGACGCCGAGCTCGGCCGCGCGACGGCGCGCGAGCGGCGACATCCTCACCCTCGGCGGCGCGACCGCGTCGGGCAGCGCGGCGAGGCTCG
>CAIUAC010000458.1 GCA_903896985.1 uncultured Sandaracinus sp. | reverse complement strand
CCGCGCCTTGACCGCGCGCGTCGCGGCGAAGGTCGCGATGCGCGCGTCGAGCGGCTCGTTGGGCCAGCGATCTTCGTAGAAACCCGTCAGCACGAGCCCCGCCTCGAGCTGCCCCGCGAGCTGGTCTTCGAGCGTGTGCCCGTAGCAGAGCGGCTCGCGGCGCGTGTCCATCACATCGAGCTCCGCGACGGTGCGCTGCGCGGTGTCGGCGTAGGGGATCGAGTACTTCACGCGCAGGTCGCCGCGCGCGAGCTGGTCGTCGTCGAAGAGGAAGTAGAGCGGGTTGACGAAGCCCGTGAGCAGCGTGCCGCCCTCGCGGAGCACGCGCGCACACTCGCGCCAGACCGGGCGCAGCTCCGGCACGAAGAGGTTCGCGCAGGGGTGCACGATCAGGTCGAACGACGCGGCGGCGAGCGGCGCGAGGTCACGCATATCGCCCTCGAGCGTCGTCAGCGTCAGCCCCTCACGCTCGGCGACGAGGCGGTCTTGTGCGAGCTGCCGCGGCGAGAGATCGAAGACCGTGACGAGCGCGCCCGCCGCCGCGAGGAGCGGCGCCTGCTGCCCGCCCGACCCCGCGAGGCAGAGCACCCGCACGCCCGCGAGCGGCGACGGAAACCACGCGAGCGGCACCCTGCGCGTCGGCGTCAGGCGCAGCTGCACGTCCCCCGTGCGCGCCCGCGCGATCTCCTCCGGCGTGACGGGCACGGTCCACTCGGACCGCTCCTCCACCTGCTGATCCCACGCTGCGCGGTTGTGCTTCAGCCAGTCGATCGCCATCGGACCTCAGCGACGCCGCGCCGGGCGGCGAGCGGGACGGCGCGCAGGGCGCCGAACGGGGTGCCTGCGGACGACGTGCCGAGTCGGGCGAGCCTGCGGTGCCTCGTCCGTGCCGGCGTCGAGCGCGCTCAGCGCCGTCTCGCCCGCATCCCCCGAGAAGCCGCGGTCTCCGCTCATTCCAGCATCGTCGCTCATCCCCGAATCGTGCCGAAGGTCGCGCGGCTCGTCGACTCCAGCGTCGGCCGGCCCCGCGGCGGCCAAGACGACCGCGGGCAGCGCCGCGTCCAGGCTCGGCAGCCCGAGGTCGAGCGCTTCGTCCGAGACGGCACCCCCACCGCCGACGGGGCCGCGCAGCCGCTCGAGGAGCACAGGATTGAGCGCGAGCGCGACGGCCGCGCCGAGGACGACGAGCAGGAGCACGGCGAGCAGCCAGCGCCAGCCCGTGCGCCGCCTACGCTTCGGGGCCCGCAGCGCGCTCGCCGCGTCCTCCGCGAGCAGCTCCGCCTTCGACGTGCGCACGAGCCGCGCGTCGTCGGTCGCGTCGCGTCGCGCGAAGGGCAGGCTCCCGCTCGGCGTCGCGTCCCGGGGCTGCCCGTCCAGCTTCGCGGGCAGCGTCTGCGCGAGGGGGTCCACGACCTCTGCCTGCGTCGGCGCCTGCGGCCGCGCGGGCGACTGATTCGCTGCGGCAGTCGCCGCGGCCGACGCCGTCGCCGACCTCTGCGCGGCGCGCGCGTGCTCGACCGCGACCACCTGAATCAGCCCGCTGATCGGCGTGTGCAGCTCATCGGGCCGCAGCATCCCTGCGCCCGGCGTGATGCGTCCCCACATCCCGGCGGCGTCCCCGAGCTTCGCCGCCGCCTCGATCAGCGCGGCGCGCATCTCCTTCGCGCCGGCGTAGCGGTCGTCGCGATTGCGCGCGAGCGCGCGCTGCACGACGGCGGAGAGGTCCGGCCCGATCTCCGGGCGATAGAACGAGATCGGCGGCGCGTCCTGCGAGACGATCTGAATCAGGATGTCGCCGACGTTCTCCGAGTCGTACGGGAGCTTCCCCGTCAGCAGCTCGTAGAGGACGACGCCCATCGCCCACACATCGATGCGACGGTCCACGTCGCGGAGCCCGCGGGCCTGCTCCGGCGCCATGTACTGCGGCGTCCCGATCAGCACGCCCTCCTGCGTGAGCGCGCGGCCGTCCTTGCGCTCGAGGGACTTGCTGACGCCGAAGTCGAGGAGCTTCGGATACGCCCCGTCCTCGTCGGTGACGAGGAAGATGTTCTCGGGCTTCAGATCGCGGTGCACGACGCCCGCGTTGTGCACCGCCTGCAAGCCGCTCAGCGCGAGCACCGCGAGGTTGACGATCTCGCCGAGCGTCAGCGGCGGCGTGCGCGCCATGCGGTCCGCGAGGCTCTCGCCCTGCAGCAGCTCGAGCACCATGTACGCCGTGCCCTCGACGGTCGTGCCGAAGTCCACGATGTCGATGACGTTGCGGTGGCGGATCGCGGCGGCGAGCTTCGCCTCCTCGAGGAAGCGCTCGACGTACTTGGCCGCGCTCGGACCGACCGCGCTGATGAACTTCACCGCGACCGGCCGGTCCAACGAGATCTGCACGGCGCGCCAGATCGTCGCCATGCCCCCCTCGCCGATCTGCTCGACGAGGCGATATTTCTCGTTGAGCACGGCGCCGGGCGTCATGTGCCAGCCCCCGCGCGGCCGTGTGCGGAGGCGCGCCTCAGCACAGGTAGCGCTCCCCCGTGTCGCACAGGATCGTGACGACGCGCTGCCCCTCCGAGAGCCGCTTGGCCACCTCGATCGCGGCGTGCACGTTCGCGCCGGAGCTCGGCCCGACGAGGATGCCCTCCTCGCGCGACAGACGCCTCATCGCGCGGTCCGCGGCGAGGTCGCTGACCGCGATGACCTCGTGGAACACCTTCGGGTCGAGCACCTTCGGCACGAAGCCCGCGCCGAGCCCCTGGATCCCGTGCAGCCCCGGCTGCCCGCCCGAGAGCACGGGGCTGCCCTTCGGCTCGACGGCGACGATGCGCACGTCGGGGTTGCGCGCGCGGAGCACGCGGCCGACGCCCGTCAGCGTGCCGCCGGTGCCGACGCCCGCGACGAACGCGTCGAGCGCGCCGCCGGTCGCCTTCCAGATCTCCTCGGCCGTCGTGCGCGAGTGCGCGTCGGGATTCGCCTGATTCTCGAACTGCCGCGGCATGAACGCGTTGGTGTCTTGCCGCAGCTGAGCCGCGCGCTCGACGGCGCCGCCCATGCCCTCTTCGGCGGGCGTGAGCACCACCTCGGCCCCGTACGCGCTCAGGATCAGCCGCCGCGCGAGGCTCATATCCTCCGGCATCACGAGCACGCAGCGGTAGCCGCGCACCGCCGCGAGCATCGCGAGCGAGATGCCCGTGTTGCCGCTCGTCGCCTCGACGATCGTCGCGCCGCGCGAGAGCCGACCGTCCGCCTCGGCCGCGTCGAGCATCGCGAGGGCAGCGCGGTCCTTCACGCTGCCGCCGGGCCCCAGGTTCTCGAGCTTCGCGACGATCTCCGCGCCGCCCTTCGGCGACAGCGCGCGCAGGCGCACGAGCGGCGTGCGCCCGATCAGGTCGATGATTCCGTCGTAGATGCGGTCGTGCACGGGGCGAGTGAGTGAGCGAGCCTGCGAGCGATGCGCGTCAGTAGGTGAGGTCGTCCCTGTCCGCGATTCGGTAGACCTCTGCCTCGCGGAAGATGCGGACGAGCTCCGCGTCGATGTGCCCGTCCTTGACCTCGAAGCCGAGGATATCGAGCGCCTTCTCGACGGGCATCGCCTTCTTGTAGGGGCGATCCCGCGCCGTGAGCGCGTCGTAGATGTCCGCGATGCTCATGATCTTGGACTGCAGCGGGATCTCCTCGGCGGAGAGCCTGTTCGGATAGCCCGTGCCGTTGAGCCGCTCGTGGTGTGAGCCCGCGATGATCGGCACGCGGTCGAAGCTCTTTCCCCAGGGGATGCGCTTGAGGAAGTTGTAGGTGTGCGAGACGTGCGAGCGAATCTCGTCGAATTCGCTCGCCGAGAGCGAGCCGCGCGTCACCTGCAGCGCGATGACCTCGTCGAGTCGGAGCAGCGTCCGCACCTCGCCCGCAGCGTCCGAGTACGTGATCGCGCCGAGCTCCGCGATGCGCCCGAATTCGCCGTGCTTCAGCACCGTCGGCTCGTTCGAGTCGCTGATCACGCGCCAAGCCTCGTCGAGCTCCGCGCGCCGATGCGCGAGCTCCTCGTCGAGCCGCGCGAGCGCCGCGCCGTCCGCGCCGAGCCGCGCGAGCTCCAGCTTGCGCCCGAGCACGTCCGCCTCGGCGCTCTTGCCGACGAAGTCGAAGCGACTGCGGATCGAGTCGAGCTCGTGCGGATAGAGCTTCTTCGCCTTGACGAGCACCTGCTCGCGCACGCCGATCTTGCCGAAGTCGTGGAGCAGCGAGGCGTACTCGAGCTCTTTGAGGTCCCGCTTGGTGAAGCGCGCCTCCGCGTAGAGCCCATGGTCCACGCCGTCGACGACCTCGGCGAGCTTGCACGAGAGGATCGACACCCGCAGCGAGTGACCGCTCGTCGTCGGATCGCGCTGCTCGATCGCCTGCACGCTCGCGCGGACGAAGCCCTCGAAGATCGTCTGGATCTCCTGATAGAGCATGGCGTTCTCGAGCGCGATGCCGGCCTGTGAGGCGAGCGTCTGCAGCAGCTCCTCGGAGCGCACATCGAACGGCACGACCTGCGCGTCGAAGTCCGCGAGCGTCGCGAGCTTGCGCCCCGGCTCGCGCTTCTTGTTGAGGAGCTGAATGACGCCGATGACCTCTTCTTCGGCGTTGATCAGCGGCACGCAGATCATCGAGCCCGTGCGGTAGCCGACCTTCTCGTCGAAGCTGCGATCGAAGCCGTAGGGCGCGTCGCTCGGGATCTCGTAGACGTCCGCGATGCTGATCGGCTTGCGCGTCAGGACCGCCGCGCCCGAGAGCGAGCGCATCGAGACGGGGATCGTGAACTCGCTCGACTCGAACTTGCACGAGTCGTTCTGCGAGAGCTTGAAGCGCAGCGTGCGGCGCCGATCATCGGGGTCGTTCCCCTCGAGCACGTAGATCGAGCCGGCGTCGGCGCCGGTGATGAAGCGCGACTTCTCGAGGATCAGCGTCAGCAGCCGGTCGATGTCGCGCTCTTGCGAGAGCGCGCGCGCGATCGTGACGAGCTCCGCCATCTCGTAGCGCGAGCGGTTGAGCTGACGGCTCTTCTCCTCGGCGCGCTGCCAGAGATCGACGCGAGCGAGCGCGCCGTGCACGTCGACGTAGAGCGACTCGACGGACGCCGGGTTCTCGACGACGGAGAGCGTCGCGCCCGGCGGGAGGCTCTCGACGAGGCCCGTCGGCGGCGTCCCGAGCAACACGACCCCCGCCGAACCGTCCGCGACCGCGGCGAGGTACGGCGCGAGCGGGTTGCGATGCAGCGTGCCGACGTCGACGAGCAAGACGAGCGCCTGCCCGAGGCGCACCTCGGCGACCTCCCCGGCAGCCGTGATCTCCGCGCCGAGCCGCGTGTCCGCCCGAAGCGAGCGCAGCGCGACCGACAACAGCGCGCCCGTCCCTGCCTGCCCCCCGTCAGTGCTCGCGTCGACAGCCATCGTGCCGCGAAAAAGTAGCACGCCCGCTCGCCACGTTGATGTCTGGGATCACCTCCGGGCACCGCGCGGGAGCGCAAGCACCGCAGGAGGCGCCTCCCGAGACGGCAAATGGCGTCGAGAACGGACGGGCCGCGCGCGCGAGGGTCGCCGCTTGATCGGCGCGCGCACGCGTGGGAAAACGGCCGCCGATGAAGCGCTTCGCCCTGCCCGTCCTCGTCTCCTGCCTTCTCAGCGTCGCCGGCACCGTCGCCCTCCATGGCCCGCTCGTCAGCGCGCAGGATCACCCCGATCCGACGCAGCCCACCGCCGTGCCGGACGCCGGCGGCCCGCCCTCCGCCGAGGAAGTGGCGCGCCGCGCGACCGTCCTCGCGCACGTCGGCGACGTGAGCATCACCGTCGGCGAGGTGGAAGACGCCATCAACCAGCAGTCGCCGTTTCTGCGCACGCGCTATCGCGATCCGGCCAAGCGCGCCGAGTTCGTCGACAACATGATCCGCTTCGAGCTGCTCGCGAGAGAGGCGCAGAAGCGCCACTACGACCGCGATCCCGAGGTCGTGCGCACGGTCCAGCAGAACTCCGTGCAGGCCCTGATTCGCAAGGAATTCGACGAGCGCATCACGGTCGACACGATCCCTCAGGCCGACGTCGACGCGTACTACACGGCGCACTCCGCCGAGTTCAACCGCCCCGAGATGCGCCGCGCGAGCCACATCCTCGTCGCGACGCGCGAAGAGGCGGACAACCTCGTGCGGCAGGCGGCGACCGCCGACGTGCGCGGCTTCCGTGACCTCGCCCGCGAGCACAGCCTCGACGTCGAGACGAAGCTGCGCGGCGGGGACCTCCGCTACTTCACGCGCCAGCGTCAGGCCGATCCGGCGAACACCCCCTCGCAGGACGCGGAGGTCGATCAGGCGATCGTCACCGCGACCTTCGCGCTGACCGAGATCGGCGACACCAGCCCGCCCGTCCTGGTCGCCGGCAAGTGGAGCGTCATCAAGCTCACCGGCCTACGCCCCGCGGAGACCCGCTCCGTCGCAGACGCCGGCCCGTCGATCCGCATGCGCCTCTGGCGTGAGCGTCGGCAGAAGGCGCTCGACGACTACGTGGCCGCGCTGCGCACGCGCCTGCACCCGGAGATCCACGAGGAGCGCGTCGACGCGATCCACCTCGATGCGCTCCCAACCGGCGCCGGCCTCCCAGGCTTCCCCGGCGAAGACGACGCCCGCGGTGCGCCCGCGCGTGGCCCGGCCGCGCTCCGCCCGCCGACCGAGGCGCACGGCGGCGGCACCGCCGGCGAGACCCCCGCGCCGCCGCGCTGACGCACGTTCTCTTCGACGTTCAGGCTGGTGACCGTTGACCCCATCGGGCGCGCGCGAGTAACGTCGCGGCGCGTATGTCGACGTCCGCCCCGCAAGAGCCGCCTGAGTTCCCCGATGGCTCCAACGCCACCAAGATCACCTACATCGACGGGCGTCCGGCGACGCTGACGCTCCGGCGTCTGCAGGTCGCCGTCTCGTACGACGGCGCCGTGCAGACCCACGTCTTCGACAAGGACGTCGTGACGATCGGCGCGATGGGCGACAACGACATCGCCCTCGAGGACGACACCGTCAGCCGCAATCACTGCAAGATCTGGCACGAGGGCGAGCACTACATGATCGCCGACCTCAACTCGACGAACGGCACCTTCGTCAACCGCGTGCGCATCCGCGAGGCGTTCCTGCGCCCGGACTGCTCGATCACGCTCGGCAAGACGGAGATGCGCTTCGCGCCCGTCGACGAGCGCGTCCGCATCGTGCCCTCGGACAAGCAGCGCTTCGGCGAGATCATCGGGCGCAACGCGAAGATCCGCGAGCTGTACACGATCCTCGAGAAGATCGCGCCGACGGACGCGACGGTGATCATCGAAGGCGAGACGGGCACCGGCAAGGAGGTCGTCGCCCGCACGACGCACCAGGAGTCGCGGCGCCGCGAGGGCCCGTTCATCGTCTTCGACTGCAGCGCGGTGCCGGAGAACCTGATCGAGAGCGAGCTCTTCGGGCACGAGAAGGGCGCGTTCACGGGCGCGATCCAGACGCGGCAGGGCGTCTTCGAGATGGCCAACGGCGGCACGGTGTTCCTCGACGAGCTCGGCGAGCTCGCGCTCGAGATGCAGCCGAAGCTGCTGCGCGTGCTCGAGCAGCGCGAGGTCAAGCGCGTCGGCGGGACGCGCCCTCAGAAGGTCGATGTGCGGATCATCGCCGCGACCAACCGCAACCTCGAAGAGGAGGTGCGACAGGGGCGCTTCCGCGAGGATCTGTTCTACCGGCTGAGCGTCGTGCGCGTGATGCTCCCACCGCTGCGCGATCGGCGCGAGGACATCCCGCTGCTCGTGCGGCACTTCCTCAAGAGCTCGCACTTCAACCGCGGGCGCGACGGCGAGCGCAAGGTCGCGCAGGTCTCGCGCGAGGCGATGGACCGCCTCCACGACTACACCTGGCCGGGCAACGTGCGCGAGCTGCACAACGTCGTCGAGCGCGCCGTCAGCTTCGCGGACACCGACACCGTGGAGGTGCGCGACCTGCCCGATCACGTCGCCGCGCAGCGCGACGCCTTCAGCGCGAAGGGGCTCGGGACGGCGCCGTTGTTTCGCGAAGAGAGCGCCTCGGCGCGCGCGCCGTCGATCCCCCCGCCGCGCCCCGCGTCGGTCCCGCCCGCGCGCGACTCGAGCCCGCCCTCGGCGGCCGCGATCGAGGGCACGTTCAAGGACGCCAAGGAGCGCTGGGTGTCGTCGTTCGAGCGCGACTACATCGCCAGCCTGCTGCGCAAGAACGGCAACAACATCTCGCACGCCGCGCGCGAGTCCGACATCGATCGAAAGTACTTCCGCAAGCTGATGAAGAAATACGGGCTCCACATCGCCACGCCGGGCGAGCCGGACGACGACGACGACTGACCGCAGGCGCGCATCGGTGCTAGTGGAGAGCGGGTCGTCGCTGCCGAAGGAGGCCAGGTGGAGGTCCGCAACGCCGGTATCAAGAAGGTGCTCTGGCAGATCTTGGTGTTGAACGTGCTCGTCGCCGTGGGCAAGGCCGCGTGGGGCCTGATCAGCGGCTCGACCGCGATGTTCGCCGACGGCATTCACTCGTTCACGGACGGCTCGGGCAACATCGTCGCCCTCATCGCGATGGGCGCGGCGAGCAAGCCGCCCGACAAGGACCATCCGTACGGCCACCACAAGTACGAGTCCTTCGCGAGCGCGATCATCGGGATCATGCTCTGCCTCGCCGCGTGGAAGGTCTTCAGCGGCTCGGCCGCGGCGCTGATGGCCTTCGCGCACAGCGGCACGCTCCCGAAGATCGAGGTCAGCATCACCTCGTTCGCGGTGATGCTGACGACGCTCGCCATCAACGTCTTCGTGGTGTGGTTCGAGACGAAGCGCGGCAAGGA
Source organism: uncultured Sandaracinus sp. (assembly GCA_903896985.1). Classification (GTDB taxonomy): domain Bacteria; phylum Myxococcota_A; class Polyangia; order Polyangiales; family JADJQN01; genus CAIUAC01. The sequence continues at coordinate 4,635 of CAIUAC010000458.1, read as the reverse complement.
GCTCGGCAGTGATGTGCTGCAGTCCGACGCCAAACACACGCTCTCGGATATCTGGGTGACGCTCGGAGTCCTCGTCTCGCTCGTGCTCGTCAAGGTCGGTGTGCCCATCGCCGACCCGATCGTCGGGCTCTTCGTCGCCATCGCGATCGTCTGGGCGGCGATCGAGGTCTTCAAGGGCGTCAACACGACGTTCTCCGATCAGCAGCGCCTCAACCCGCACGACGTGATGAAGACCGTCCTCGCGTTCGAGGGTGTCAAAGGCTGCCACCACATCCGCTCACGCGGCACGGGCGCCATCATCCACATGGACATGAGCATCCTCGTCGATCCGCTGATGACCGTCGAGGACGGCCACAAGATCGCCTACGACCTCGAACACTGGCTCTGCAAGCAGCACGAGGGCGTCGTCGACGTGGTGATCCACGTCGAGCCCGACAACGAAGACGAGCGGAACCGACCGTCGCTCTAAGGCTGAACCGCGCTGCTCACCGCGGCGCGCGCGGCGGTCAGCGGCAGGCGAATCGCGACGGTCACTCCCTGCCCGAGCACGCTGCTCACGTCGACCCGACCACCGTGCGCCTCGATCACGAGCCGAGCGATGTTGAGGCCGAGCCCCGAGCCGTGCACGCGATGCGTGTTGGACGCGCGGAAGAATCGTTTGAACAGCAACGGCAGCTCCGCAGGGGGAATCCCCGGGCCGTGATCGACGACCTCGAGGAGGAGTCCCTCCGCGTCGGCGCTGAGCCGCAGCGCCACGAGCGTGTCGACGGGCGCGAACTTGAGCGCGTTGCCCACGATGTTGAGGATGGCCCGCTCGAGCCAGGAGCGGTCCCCGAGGATGGTCAGCGGCGCGGGCTCGAGCGTCAGCTGCAGTCGCCGCCGATCCCCCGCGGAGTACCCGCGCTGCACCAGCTCCGTGAGCACCTGCCCGACGAGGATCGGCTCGCGCCGCAGCGTCAGCACTCCCGCCTCGAGCCGCGCGGAGTCGACGACGTCGTTGATCATCGCGGTCATCCGGCGCGCGGACAGGCGAATGCTCTCGCGCGACTCCCGACACTCCGGTGCGTTGCAGGCGCTGGTGTCGCTCGCCTCCGCGAGCACGACGGTGAGCGGTGACCGCAGGTCGTGCGAGACCATCGCCATCAGCTCGCCCTTGGAGCGCTCGCTCTCCTCGGCGCGCGCGCGCTCCTTCTCGACGGCGGCGAGCGCTCGCGTCAGCTCCGCGAGCTTGACGTGCAGGTCGGAGTGCGTCGCCTGAAAGAGCTGCGCGTTCTCGAGCGCGATGCCGATCTGACGTCCCATCATGCCGAAGAGCCGCTCGCGCTCCGGCGTGAACTTGGTGTGCGCGTCGGTGTAGAGGAAGAGGACGCCGAGGACCTCCTCGTGGGCGAGCAGGGGGATGATCACGTGCCCGTGCGGCATTCGATCGTGAACGATCGTGTGCCGCGCGTCGTCCGTGGAGCAGCCCGAGATCAGCACGTTTCCTGAGAGGGCGACCGCGCCGCAGAGGCACTCGCCGACTTGGACGCTCGACTCGCTCGCGAGAAACGCCTCCGAGAGCCCCCGATGGGCGGCGAGGCGCAGCTCGCGGCGCGCGCTGTCGAGGAGGAAGATGCCGCCCGACGCCGTCGGCCCGACCAGCGTGAGCGAGGTCGTCAGCAGCCCATCGAGGACGTCGTTCACGCTGAGCGAGCGCCCCGTGCGAACGAGCAGGCCGTTGAGGATCTCGAGCTCCTCGTTGCGCTGCCGGAGGGCGGCCTTCGACGCCCGCAGCGCTTCCACGTCCACGTGCAAGTCCATCGGGTCGAGGCTGGTTGAATCGTTCACGGAGCGCTCCCGATTGTGTCCCTGCGCACGTTGGCGAGAGTATCGCCCAGGCCGCGCGCGGATGCACGCATCAACGCGGTCGCGACCCCAGACTTGCCCAGCGATCTGTGCGAGGTTGCCGCCATGGCAAAGCCCCCCGTCCAGACGAAGCCGCGCGCCAAGGCCGAGGCCCCCGCGGCACGGCTCCTCTCCCCGCGTCGAAAGAGCACGCAGGCCACCACGTTGCACGAGCTCGCGCTCGAGCAGCTCGCGCACTTTCACATCGACCCCGAGAGCCCGACGGGGCAGCCCCTCCTCGCCCTCGCCGAGAAGCTCTACGCCGCGCACGGCGACGTGATGGCGCTCTGGGAGGCGACGACGCGCGAGCTCGGCCGCCTTCCGCGGCAGGACCGCCTCGCGCTCTTCAACGCGAAGAAGTTCTTGTCGTTCCAGCTCGCGAAGCTGCTCGACACTCTGCAGAACCCGTCACGCAAGACGCATCAATCGCTGCGCTACTCGAACACGACGATGCTGGCGAAGGGGCCTTATCCGGTCTTCGACAACGTCACCGCGATCTTCTCGGCGACTCCCGTCATCACGCGGACTGCGACGTATTTGTTCGCGTGCTCGGAGTGGATCGACGATGCCTTTCAAGGCAAGGAGTTCCTCCACGAGATCTATTCGCGGCTGATGAACCCTACGTCGATCTCGCTCGCGAATCACATCGTCGACATCGAGGCTGGGCCGATGTCGGGCGAGTACATGGCGTGGAACTTCAACTCGGGGATGGGCGCGATCGACGCCGCGCTCTCGCACGTCGTCGGCTATCAAGACATCGTGCTCTCGTCGCGCAACATCTACGGGGGCTCGTATCAGCTCCTGCACGACTGGTTCGGCAAGCGCTCGAACCTCGACGTCGGCGTGGTGTTCTTCGATGGGTTCACGGTCAGCGACTTCCAGAAGGCGCTCAAGGCCGTGAAGAAGAAGTACGCGAAGCGGCTCGCGGCGGGCAAGCGCATCTATGTGTATCTGGAGAGTCCGTGCAATCCGCACGGGGTGTTCCTCGACGTGCCGGGCATCGCGAAGCTCGCGCACTCAGAGGGCATCACCGTGCTCTGCGACAGCACCGTCGGGACGCCGTTCCTCGTCCGCCCGCTGCAGCGCACCGACCCGACGGAGCGCCCCGACTACGTGATTCACAGCTACACCAAGGACCTCACCGGACACGGCACGACGACGGCGGGCGTCGTCATCGGGCGCAACGAGGATATGTTCCTACCGAAGGGCGACACCACGCCGAGCGGCAAGAGCTGGCACGACACGCTCTTCTGGAACGTCTACTACATCAAGGGCGCGTTCCTCGACTCGGACAAGGCGTTCGAGGTGCTCACCGGCATGAAGACGCTCGAGCTGCGGATGCTGAAGAAGTGCATCAACACGCTGGTCTTCGCGCGCTGGCTCGCGTCGCACCCGCTCGTCGCCGTCACCGGCCCCGCGAACCCGGGAGATCCGAACTTCGCCATCGCGAAGAAGCTCTCCTATCTCGAGCTGCCGGCGCCGCTCTTCACGATCAACTTCGAGGCGGCGGGGCTGTCGCGCGTGATGGTCGCGGAGTTCTTCGACTCCCTCGCGCCGATGTTCGGGCAGATGGTCTCGCTCGGTCAGAGCAACACGCTCGTGCTCTGCCCGGCGCTGACCTCGCACTCGGAGCTCAGCCCCGAGGCGCTGAAGGAGGCGGGCATCACGCTGAGCACGATCCGGATCTCGGTGGGCGACGAGGCGCCGCGCGAGCTGATCGGCGACTTCCTCGAGGCGGTGCGCGGCTCGATCGACCCGCACCTGCCCGGCTTCAGCACGAGGTTCATGCCGCCCGCGGCGATCGACGCGATGATCGACGAGGTCTACGCCGACGTGCACAAGCGGCACGCCGCCGCGCAGCCGCGCTTCGCTGACTGCGTGAAGTAGCGTCCGCGCAGCACCTCGGGCCGGGCGAACGCTCGTCGGCTGCCGCGCAACCAGCGTGCTAGCGTCCGCGTCCCGTTCAACCGGCCCCTCTCCCGCGACTCGGGGCCGCAGGAGTCTCGTCCATGTGTGGCATCGTCGGCTACGTCGGCAGCAAAGACTGCGCGCGCATTTTGCTCGATGGGCTGCGCCGCCTCGAGTACCGCGGCTACGACTCCGCGGGGCTCGCGGTGCACGACGGCAAGCAGCTCGAGGTCGTGCGCGCCGTCGGCAAGCTCGCCAACCTCGACAAGGCGCTGACCGCGCGCCCGCTCACCGGCGCGCTCGGCATCGGGCACACGCGCTGGGCGACGCACGGGCGCCCGAGCGAGGTCAACGCGCACCCGCACGTCGCGGGGCCGATCGCCGTCGTGCACAACGGCATCATCGAGAACCACGTCGGGCTGCGCCGCGAGATCGAGGCGGGCGGCGTCCGCATGGCGAGCGACACCGACACCGAGATCGTCGCGCACCTCGTGCACGCGGGGGTGCGTGAGGGCAAATCGCTCGAGGACGCCGTGCGCGCCGCGCTCAAGCGCATCACTGGGACCTACGCGATCGCGGTCGTGTCGAAGGACGAGCCGCACAAGCTCGTCGTCGCGAAGGACGCCTCGCCGCTGGTGGTGGGGCTCGGAGAGGGCGAGACCTTCGCCGGATCGGATGTGCCCGCGCTCCTGCCGTACACGCGCACGATGATCTTCCTCGAGGACGGCGACGTCGCGGTGATCACAGCGGACGGCGCGCTGATCACCGACATCGACGGGCGCGTGCTCGAGCGCGCGCGGCGGCAGATCGACTGGTCGCCGATGATGGCCGAGAAGGCCGGCT
>CAIUAC010000457.1 GCA_903896985.1 uncultured Sandaracinus sp. | reverse complement strand
GCGCTGGCGGTCGGCGCGGCGCTCGCGGCGAGCGAATTCATGGGGCCGCCGGTGCCCGTGCACGCCTCGCAGCCCGGGCCGACGCCCGTCGCGCCCGCGCCCGTCGTCGCCGCGCCCATCGTCGCGGCGCCTGTCATCGAGGCGCCGCGCCCCGCGCACGCGCCCGTGACGATCGAGGCGATCGAGATCACGGGCGGCAGCGACGAAGGCGACGCCGGAGCCCGCTGAGCGCGCGCCGCGACTCGAGCGAGGCGGCGTAGCTCAGACCGCGCCTCAGCCCGCGCGGCCGCTCAGACAGGGCCGCAGTGATAGACCGTGCGCCCGCCCGAGACGAAGTGCTGGCAGGTGTAGCCGGTGGGGCAGTCGGTGGTCTGGCAGTCGATCGGCAGGCACACGCCGTTGTCGAAGTGCGCCGTGTCGCCGCTCGAGAGCGCGTAGTCCTTCTTGCACTCGAGCCCCGGACGACAGTCGCCTGCGGCGGTGCACTCGTCGAGGCAGATGCCCGGATCGCCCTCGGCGAAGCCGCCGTTCGGGAAGCAGACGCCCCCGCTCGGGCACGTCCCCGCGGGCAGCGAGGTGCCCGCGTAGAGCGTGTTCCCGTTGTAGCCGGCGGGCAGGATGCAGAGCAGCGCGCAATAGCCGCCGACGAAGCCCGAGGGACTACCGCCGCTGACCTCGAGGATGCAGTCGTTCGAGCGGCAGTCGGCGTTGGCCGCGCACGCCTCGCCGATCGCGGCGCCCGTCGTCGGCAGGGACTCGACGCAGCGCCCCGACTCCGCGTTGCAGACCTCGCCGCGACCGCAGTCGGCGTTGGTCAGGCAGAGTCCGACGCACATCCCCTGGTCCATCGGGGGGAACTGACCGACGCAGGTGTAGCCGTCGCGCGCGCAGTCGATGCCGTTGAGGCAGCGGCGCTCGCACCACGAGTTGCCGGTCGTCGAGTCGGTGAGGCAGTGGTTGTAGTAGAGGTCCTCGTCGAGGCAGGGCTCCGTGTCGGGAGGCGTGCACGGCACCGTGCAGTAGCCGTTCGGCCAGCCGTCGACCGGGTGCCTGCAGACGGCGCCGACGCCGGGGCACTGCGTGTCGCGCTGACACGCGGCGAAGAGCTTGCTCATCGGCAGGTCCATGTCGACCTCGCCCATGTCGGCAGGCCCCATGTCGGGGAGCCCGGCCGGAGTGTCATCCCCGCCACAGGCGACGAAGAGCAGAGAGAGCGACGCCGAGGCGAGCACGAGAGCGGGCAGCGAGAAGCGCATGGTCCGGCAGGGTTTCGCGATGCGTCTGGGTTGTCAACGTGGGGGCTCAGGCACCAGGGGCGGCAGCGGCTCGTGCAAGCCGCGAATACGGCACCTCGGCGACAAGCGGTAAACGCCGAAAAATGCCGATTGCGCGGGAACTCGCGCGCTCTATAGGCTGGCGCGCGGCGAAGGCCCCGCGCTCTCCGCCCCGGAGAGCCGCTTCGCCCGCGGAAAGAGCGCTGATGGAAGGCAATCCGGTACCCCAGGACGGCGACGACAAGAAGGCGGATCGATTCGAGTTGATGACCGCGCTGCTGCTCGGCTTCGCTGCGCTCGGCGCGGCGCTCGCGAGCCTGCAGGGGGGCCAGTGGGGCGGGCGGCAGCTCGAGGCGTTCAGCGAGTCGAACACGATGACGACGGTCGCGGCGCGCGACTACAACGAGGCGGTCTCTTCGCAGAACGCCGACTACGCCATCGTCGCGCAGGCCAAGCAGCTGCTGATCGACGCGGCCGACACGGACGACGACGCGCTGCAGCAGCGCAAGCTCCGCATGGTCAGCTACCTCTACTCGCAGCAGCTGACCTGGCAGGCGATGAAGGCCCTCAAGCTGCCCGAGGCGATGTGGTCCGCAGAACAGGCCGACGAGGCCGGCACCGCGGCGCCCGTCGCGGCAGACGGAGCCGCGCCGGTGGTGCCCGCCGCGCCTCCCGCGCCGGTCCCGGTGGCTCCCCCTGCGGCGGACGTCGCCGCGGACGACGCCGAGCCGACGGCCGACG
>CAIUAC010000456.1 GCA_903896985.1 uncultured Sandaracinus sp. | reverse complement strand
GCGCCTCGGGGAGCTGCGCGTAGAGCTCGCGCATCGTGCCGAAGACGCCGGTGTAGGTCGCCGGGTTCGAGCGCGGCGAGCGACCGATCGGCGACTGATCGATGCTGATGACCTTGTCGATCTGCGCGAGCCCCTTGACCGTCCCGAGGATCGGCGCCTCGCGCGCGCCGTTCGCCTGCTGTCGCGCCGCCGAGAGCAGCGTGTCGACGACGAGCGAGGACTTGCCGGAGCCGCTCACGCCGGTGACGACGGTGAGCACACCGAGCGGGAAGCTCACGGATAGGTCGCGCAGGTTGTGCGCGGTCGCGTGCGCGACGTCGATCGCGCCCGTCCCCGTGCGGCGCTTCTTCGGCAGGGGAATGGCGCGCTTGCCGCTGAGGTATTGCCCGGTGAGCGAGCGAGGGTCGGCGAGGAGCTCCGCGGGCGTGCCCTGCGCGACGATCGTGCCGCCGTGCTTGCCGGCGCCGGGGCCCATGTCGACGACGTGATCGGCCGCGAGGATCGTGTCGGCGTCGTGCTCGACGACGAGCACGGTGTTGCCGAGATCACGCAGCGCGTGCAGCGTGGCGACGAGGCGCTCGTTGTCGCGCGGGTGCAGGCCGATCGACGGCTCGTCGAGCACGTAGAGCACGCCCGTCAGCGCTGAGCCGATCTGCGTCGCGAGCCGGATGCGCTCCGCCTCGCCGCCCGAGAGCGTCGCCGCGCCGCGGTCGAGCGAGAGGTAGTCGAGCCCGACGTTGACGAGGAAGCCGAGCCTCGAGGTGATCTCGCGGACGATGCGCCGCGCGATCTCGGCCTCGCGCGCGGGCAGCGCGAGGTCCGCGAAGAGCGCGCTCACGTCCTTGATCGAGAGCGCCGTCAGCTCGCAGATGTTCTTGCCCGCGACGCGCACGGCGAGCGCCTCGGGACGCAGGCGCGCGCCGCCGCAGTCCTTGCAGGCGTCGATGCGCGCGAAGCGATGAAACTGCTCCTCGAGGAACTCGAAGGTGCCGTCCTCGTCTTGCCCTTCCTCGCGCTTGCGGCGCTCGTAGTCGCGGCTGCGCCGCTCGAGCCCGGGGATGACGCCCTCCCAGCCGCCGTCGTCCTTGCCTTCGCCGCGCAGGATGGTCTCGCGCGCCTTCTCGCTCAGCTTCTTCCACGCGACGTTGCGCTTGGTGCCGAGCTTGCTGACGAGCGCGTCGAGCATGTAGCGCTGATAAATGCCGCCCGCTTTGCCCCAGGGCGCGATGGCGCCAGCGTCGAGCGTCAGGGAGTCGTCGGGCACGACGAGCTCCGCGTCGAACCAGCGCACCTCGCCGAGCCCGCTGCACGCCGGGCACGCGCCCGCCGGGTTGTTGAACGAGAAGATGCGCGGCGAGATCTCGGGCAGCGAGATGCCGTCTTCGATGCACGCGAAGCGCTCGCTGAGGAGGAAGTCGCCCTCCCCCGGCACGTCGATGCGCACGAGCCCGCCCGCGAGCTTGAGGGCGAGCTCGATGGACTCGGTCAGGCGCTGCCGCACGTCGCCCTTCACGGCGAGTCGGTCGATGTGCACGTCGATGGTGTGCGCCTTGTTCTTGTCGAGGCTCAGCTCGTCGGCGAGGTCGCGCACGACGCCGTCGATGGTCGCGCGCACGTAGCCGTCGCGGCGCAGATCCGCGAGCGCGTTCTTGAACTCGCCCTTCTGGCTGCGCGCGAGGGGCGCGAGCACGGCGAAGCGCGTGCCCTCTTTCAGCGCGAGCACGCGGTCGACCATCTGCTGCACGGTCTGCGCGCTGATCGGCTTCTGACACTTCGGGCAGTGCGGCGTGCCTGCGCGCGCGAAGAGCAGCCGCAGGTAGTCGTAGATCTCGGTGACCGTGCCGACGGTCGAGCGCGGGTTCCGCGAGGTGGTCTGCTGCTCGATGCTGATCGCGGGCGAGAGCCCCTCGATCGTGTCGACGTCGGGCTTCGGCATCTGGTCGAGGAACTGCCGCGCGTACGCGCTCAGGGACTCGACGTAGCGGCGCTGCCCCTCGGCGTAGATGGTGTCGAACGCGAGCGACGACTTGCCCGAGCCGCTCGGCCCGGTGATGACGACGAGGCGATCCCGCGGGAGCGTGACGTCGAGGTTCTTCAGGTTGTGCTGCCGCGCGCCGCGGACGACGATCTCTTTCAAGGCGGGCTCCTCGGGTTGAATCGCGTTTCAGGCGCGGGTCAGGCGCACGGCGAGCGCCACGGCTGCCTTCATGCCCGACGCGTCGGCGTCCCCGCGCGCGGCGGCATCGTACGCAACGCCGTGATCGACGCTCGCGCGCAGAAACGGCAGCCCCCAGGTGACGTTCACCGCCTGGCCCCAGTCGAGCAGCTTCGACGGGATCGTCGCTTGGTCGTGCAGCATGCAGACGACGCCGTCGATCTTGCCCCACGCGGCCTCGCGCAACGCCGCCTCTGCGGGCCGCACGCCGAGGTAGCGCACGCGGTGATCGGAGAACGGCGGGCGCGCGACCGCGAGCGCCGCGCCTGGCTCGACGACGCGGGTGTCCTCGTCGCCGAAGAGCCCGTGCTCGCCCGCGTGCGGGTTGAGCGCCGCGACGACGAGCGTCGCCTGCGAGCTCTCGTTGGGGCGTAGGCGCAAGCGCAGGAGCGCCTCGCCGAGGTGCGTCACCGCGCGAGCGACGCGCGCCTCGGTGATCTCTTGCGCGACCCGCGCGATCGCGACGTGCGTCGTGACGAGCGCGAGGCGCAGCTTCGGACCGAGGAACATCATCGTCACGGCGTCGTCCGACAGGCCGCACATCCTCGCGAGGTGCTCGGTCTGCCCGGTGAACGGAGTGCCGCTGAGCACGACCGCCTCCTTACTCGTCGGGCCCGTCACGAGCGCGCGCGCATGCCCGGCGAGGACGGCCTTCGCGGCAAGCTCGAGCGCGCGAAGCTGCGCGGCGCCGCCCTCGGCCGACGGCGCGTGCGAGGCGACGCACGCGTCCGACACGCGCCCCGCGTCTGCGACCGCGAGCGTGCCCGCGGGCAGAGAAAATGGGCCTGTGGAAGGCACGCGCACCAGGCGCACGTGCGACGCGGCGGCGTCCTGCATCGTCGCGAGAAGCCGCTCGGCATCGCCATACACGACGAGCGACTCGCCCGCGCGCGCCGCGTCGATGGCCGCGTCGAGGGCGATGCGTGGGCCGACGCCGGCGGGATCACCGACGCTGACGGCGAGAGGCAGAGGTGAGGTCACGGCGCCTTCATCTTGTAGCCGACGCCCCGCACCGTCTCGAGCGGCTTGCTGCCGCTGCCGAGCTTCATGCGCAGGCGCCGCACGTGGATGTCCACCGTGCGGCTGCCGCCGTAGTAGTCGACGCCCCAGACCCG
>CAIUAC010000455.1 GCA_903896985.1 uncultured Sandaracinus sp. | reverse complement strand
TGACGAAGTATCAGCTGCGCAAGAACGGCGCGCGCTGGGGCCTGCCCTGAAGGCGCGGCGCCGCTGATGGCGCGCATCGACTACGCCGTGCACGGGCACGGGCGCGGGCACGCGAGCCGCGCGCGCGCGGTGATCGCGCGGCTCCTCTCGGAGGGGCACAGCGTGCAGGTCTTCGCGGGAGGCGACGGCGTCTCGCTGCTCGCGGACCTCGCGGAGGTGCGCCCGCGCGCGCCGCTCTTGCCGGGGCGCGGCGCCGTGCGAGCGCTGCTGAGCCGCGGGCACGAGGACGCCGCGCGCCTGCGCAGCGAGCGCCCGGACCTCGTGATCACCGACGGAGATCAGGCGATCGTGCTCGGGGCGCGCCGGGCTGGCGTGCCGTCGCTCGCGATCGGGCACGACCTCGTGTTCTCTGCGTGTGTGCTGCCGCGCGGGCTCCCGCCGCTGAGCCTCGTGCGCGAGCGCCTCAACTCGGTCGTGCCGACGCGCCTCGCGGACGCGCGCATCGCCGTGCACTTTCTGCCGCTCGAGGCGCGCCTGGCGAACACGCGCGTCGCCCGCCCGCTGACGCCGCCCGATCTCGCGTCACCGCGCGACGAGGCGGACGCGCGCGCGCTGCCGAGCGAGCCGTTCTTGCTCGCGTACCTCTCGGACGGCGACCGCGAGGCCGTCGTCGCGCGGCTCGCCGAGGCCGACCTCGACGTCGTCGTGTTCGGCGAGGGCGTGCGGGCGCGCGGGCGAGTGCGCGTCGAGCCCGTCTCGCGCGAGCGCTTCGTCGCGCACCTCCGGCGCGCGCAGGGGGTCGTCGCGACGGCGGGGAGCAACGTGCTCGCCGAGTGCGTGCTGACGCAGAAGCCCGTGCTCGCGCTGCATACGGGCGTGCATCACGAGCAGGCGCTCAACGCCGCGCTCGTCGCGCGCGCGAAGGTCGGCGACGCGCTGCGCATCGAGGACCTCAACGTGCCGTCGATTCGCGCGTTCGCGGCGCGCGCAGCGGCGAAGAGCTTCGCGCACGTCGACCTCGCGGGCGCGCTCGCGCCGCTCGACGAGGTCGCGCTCGAGAGCGTGAAGGCGCTGCTCGCCTCGCGCTGAGCCCGACTGAGGCCGCGTGCTACACATCGGCGCGCGATGCGGATCCTCGACGTCGACAACGGCTACTCGCCGACAGGCGGTGGAATCCGCACCTACCACGACCGGAAGCTCGCGTTCTTCGCGGCGCGCGACGATCACGACTACGCGCTCGTCGTGCCGGGCGCGCGGGACGAGGTCGAGCAGGTCGGCCCCCGCGCGACGGTGTATCGCCTGCGCGGAGTGCCCGTCGGCGCGGGCTATCGCGCGATGCTCTCGCCGCGCGCGCTCGGCCGCGTGCTCGAGCAATTTCGCCCGGAGCTCGTCGAGGTCGGGAGCCCCTATGTGCTGCCGCACCTCGTGCGCTCGGCGATCGCGAAGTGCGGCGCCGCGTCGGTCGGCTTCTTTCACACCGACTATCCCGAGCTCTTCGCGCGGCAGCCCCTCGCGCACTTGAGTGAGCGCGTCGCGGCGCGCGCAGAGCGCCTCGCCGTGCGGCACATCGGCTTCACCTATCGGCAGTTCACCGCGGCGCTCGGCGCGTCGGAGCACTCGCTCGCGCGGCTCCGCTCCGGCGGCGTCGAGCACGTCTTTCTCACGCCGCTCGGCGTCGACCTCGAGCGCTTTCGCCCCGAGCGCCGCGACGACGCGCTCCGGGCGAAGCTCGGCGTGCCCGAGGGCGCGAAGCTCGCGCTCTTCCTCGCGCGTTTCGTGCCAGAAAAGGGCCTGCATCACGCGCTCGCCGCGTATCCCGCGCTCCGCGACCCCGCGCGCTTTCGCCTCGCGATCGGCGGGCATGGGCCGCTCTCGGGCCGCGTCGACGCGCTCGTGCGCGACTATCCCGAGGTCGTTCGGCTGCCCTTCGAGCCCGACCCGCTGCGCGTCGCCGCGCTCCTCGCGAGCGCCGACGTCGTGCTCTCCTTGAGCGCCGGCGAGACCTTCGGGCTGCTCACCGCGGAGGCGCTCGCGACGGGCACGACGGTCATCACGCGGGACCGCGGCGCGGCGCCGGAGCTTGCGCGCCTCGTCGGGCTCGAGCCGATGGTCGGGGAGGGCGTCGAGGGGCTCGTGCGCGCCGTCCGCGACGCCGTGCCCGCCGACGCCGCAGAGCGCGCCCGCCGACACGCCGTGATCGGCGCGCGCCACGGCTGGGACGCGGTCTTTTCGCGCTTTCTCGAGGTCTACGCAGAGGTCCTCGCGCTCCACCGGAGGAGTCGATAGCCGTGGTCAAGAAGTCTCTCATCACGCGCGCGGTCGAGGCGGTCACGCGCGCCTGCGCCAAGCACGCAGGGCTCGTCCTGCTCGTCACGCTCGGCGTCCTCGGCGGGTGCTGGTTCTACGCCGCGCACCTCAAGATCCGCGGCGACTTCATCGAATTGCTCCCGACCGAGAGCCCCGCCGCCAAGCGCTTCCGCGCGACCGTGGATCGCCGCGGCGGCGCGTCCTCGACGCTGATCGTCGTCGTCGCGTCGCCCGACGCCGCCCGCAATCAGGCGACGATCGACACGCTCGAGCGCGAGGTCCGCAAGCTGCCGCCGAACCTCCTCTCGCTCGTCGAGCACGGCCCCGCAGAGGCGCGCCGCTTCTACGAGCGCTGGCGCTGGCTCTTCGGCGACCCGACCGACCTCGCGCTGGTCGAGTGCGAGCTCGACCGCGCCCGGATGCGCGCGACGCCCGGCTACCTCGAGCTCGACGACCCGTGCGCAGACCTCCGCGACGCCCGCGACGCGCGCGACCGCGCCAGCGCCGCGACCGCCGCCCGCGCAGCCGCCGCAGACCCGCACGCGCC
>CAIUAC010000454.1 GCA_903896985.1 uncultured Sandaracinus sp. | reverse complement strand
CGTGTCGAAGACGTGCAAGTCGCCGCGCTCCGAGCCGCCGCGCGAGAGCGACACCGCGACGAGCGAGCCATCGGGCGAGGGCTCGAACCAGTCGATGCTGGTGCCGCCTGCGGCGTCGAGCACAGACGGATCGATGATGACGCGCGCAGCGTCGGGCGCCTCGAGGTCGTCGAGCACGACGACGAAGGGCTGCTCGCGCGGCGGCTGCGACTCGAGCGCGAACACGCGCGTGCCGCGCACCTGCAGCGAGCCGAAGTGCCGCTGCTGCGCCCCGAGGAGCTGCTGGAGGCGCGCCCGGAGCGGACCGCGATTCGGCAGCGCGTCGAGACGGCTCCGCGTGTGCGCGTTCTCGGCGTCGCTCCACGCCTGCACGGCGGGATCGGCGGGACTCTCGAGCCACTCGTAGGGGTCGACGACGTCCACGCCCTGATAGGTGTGCGTGACGGGGCGCTGCGCGGCGACGGGCGCAGCCGCGACGGCGGGCGCTACGGCGACGTCCGGCGTGACCGCGGGAGTGACCGAGGCGGGCGCGCTGAGCGGCGCGGGCGCCGTGTGCGTGCACGCGGCGAGGGCGAGCGCGACGAGAATCGAGGAATACCTGGCGTTCATGGCGTGCGCGCTCCCCTGTGAGATGGACCCGTTTCAGCAGGCAATGTCTGACTCGTCAAGCTACCCGTGGCGTGCGCCTCGAGCAGACGCTCTGCGGCGCGCTGCGCCCCGCCGAGGATCGGGCGGCCGTGGCCGGCGAGGAGGTTCTCGTAGCGCGGCGAGGCCGCGTGCAAGCGCCGCAGCGAAGCGAGCGCCTGCGCGTAGTCGACGGAATAGTCGGCGTGCGGGAGCGTCATTCGCTGCAGGAGCGTCAGCGGCGGCACGGCGGCGAGGAGCGCGTCACCCGAGAGCAGGCTCGAGGTGCCCGCGTGCCGATAGAGCACGGAGCCCTCGGTGTGCCCGGGCGCGTGAAAGACCTCGAGGCTGCCGACCGCGTCGCCGTCATCGAGCGCGCGGTCGACGGGGACGCGCGTGCGGGTGCGGTTCTCGATCGCGGCGAACATCCGCTCGAGGCGCGCGCCGCTCTGCGCGACGAGCGGCGGCGGAGGCGCCATCCCCTCGAGCACGGCGGCGTCGGCGCGGTGCGCGAAGATCCGCAGGCCGTGCACGCGGCGCAGATACTCGGCGTTGCCGGCGTGATCGGAGTGCCGATGCGTCAGCAGCACGCCGTCGAGATCGCGCGGGAAGAGGCCCGTCGCGCGCAGGCCCGCGAGCAGCATCGGGCGCTCGAGCGCGTGCCCGGTGTCGATCAGCCAGCGGTCACCGCGACCGCCGTCGAGCACGAAGACGTTCGAGACGACGAGACCCCGGAGCCGATGGAGCGGACCGACGACGCGGCGAGAGCGCACGGACCGTATGCTGCCCACGTCTACGGGGCCGAGCGCAAGCGGCGCGGACGGTGCCTTGTCGTCGCGCGGACCGCGCGGCCCGTGATAGCCTGCTGCACCGTGACCTCGACTGAGCCTTCCTCGCTTCCGCGCGCGCTCGCGCGTCCGCTCTCCATCGTGTTCGCAGCCGCGCTGACGCTCGCGCTCGGTGCCTGCGCGAGCGCCCCGGAGGCGCCCGTCGACGTCGGCGTGCAGCTCGCTTGGCTCGATCAGCCGGCGGGCACGCTGCCCGACAGCATCACGTCGATCTCCATCCGCGTGTTCAGCGGCGACGAAGACACCGAGGGCCTCGAGGCCGAGTACACGGTCTCCAACCTGCCGGACGACAACGGCGATGGGCGCCCGGATCGCGCGCTCAAGGGCCTCGCGACGGGCGTGCCGATCCGCATCGCGCTCGTCGGCCTCGACGCCGCGCGCGCCTCGCTCTACGTGGGTCGCGTCGGCCCGATCGTGCTCGAGGCGGGTCAGCGTCGCTTCGT
>CAIUAC010000453.1 GCA_903896985.1 uncultured Sandaracinus sp. | reverse complement strand
TGTGGTGCGCGACTACAGCGATCCGGGCGGGCTCGTTGCGGACCCGGTGTGCGGCTCAGCGACCACGCTCGTCGCCGCGAAGATGTCCGGCCGCCGCTGGATCGGTGGCGACTGCGACGCGGCGCACGTCGAGATCGCGCGGAAGCGGCTGGCGGAGACGACTCCCTGCGACTCACGGGGCACGCCGATCGGCGGCGCGCGCGGCCGCTCCGAATCGCTCCCATGGGGCGACGACTACGCAGCGCCAGCGGCGCGGAAGGCGGGGGAGTGATGGGCGCCGCGCAACTCTGGATCTTCGACGACCTCATCGGCCCGCGTCCCGAACCCGCGCGCCTCGTCGCAGCCTCGCCTCCGCCGACGATGGAGCAGGAGCGCGACGCCGCCCTTCGGCGGCACGACGAGCGCCACGCGCTGCTGCTCGAGCACGCCCGCCGCATCGCGCACGAGCTCGCGGCGCGGGACGGCGCGACGTGCGGACCGCGAGTGCAGCGCGCCATGCGCGAGCGCGGCTACGACGACGGCAGCGCAGACCAGCGCTACCTCGGCGGCTGCTGCCTGCCGTCGCTGGGGTGGGAGCGGACGGGGGAGACGGTGCGGGAAGGCAGCAGAGCGCGGCCTGTGCCAATGTGGCGTCGACGTGCCCCTTGACGCGCGCGGGGACGGCGACGCATGATGGCCACTCCGGGGCCGGCAGGCACCGTTTGCACCGGGTCGGGTGGCGCGCGGCTACGACCTCCCCCGGACGCTCCGCAGTGGCTCCGCTCGATAGCCTGCCGGCCCTGGGATTCTACGCGCCGTGCATGGCGCAGAGGGAGATGATGATGGACGATCGACGAAGGCTGCAACACGCCGCAGCAGAGGCGCATCTGCAACGCCTCGCTGCCGACGTGCTGGTGCTGCGCGCCATGGGCGAGCACGCTCGAGCGGAGGCGCTGACGCGGCGTCGGGATGCGCTCGCGAGGGACACGTACCGGCGGGCGATCGATGGTTGACCCGACGTGGCTGGCACGCCTGCACGCGCTCGCGGCCCTGGACGCTGTGCAGGCCGAGCGCCGCGACGTGCTGCCGCCGTGGTACGGGCAGCCCGAGTACGCCCGCGTCAAGGCCGCCTACGCCGCGCTCGTGCAGTTCGACCCGAGCGACACGTCGCGCCCCATCAGCGAGTGCGAGGCGGAACTGCGCGCCATCGACGCGGAGATCGCGGCGGCCGTCGCGGAGCGTGACGCGTGCTACCGCGCGTCCCTCGACGAGCCGCGTCCCTCTCTGCGCCGGCTGCGTGCGGAACTCGCGCGGGGCACCGTGGCGGCGCTCGAAGAACTGACGCATGGCGTCGGTGCGCTCGCGTATGAGGCGCGGATGGCGCTTGACGGGCGGGAAGCGCCGTGACGAAAGTGCAAAAGATTGCACCGAGCGTATTGACGAAAGTGCAAAGCGGGCGCAATCTGGCCCGCATGAATGCACGAGAGCGTTTCGAGAGATGGCTCGACGAATGCGGGCGATCGCGCTCGAAGGTCGCCGAGGAACTAGGCTCCTATCCGTCGCAGATTTCCCGCATCGCCAGCGGGGAGCGCCGGCCTTCGATTGACATGGCGACGAAGATCGAGTTGCTCACGGGGGGCGCCGTGCGCGCGACCGACTGGGCGAATCTGTGACCGGCCGCATCCGCACGCTGAAGCCGGAGTGGCTCGAAGATGAACTCCTCGCTGCTGCCAGCGACTCGGCGCGCATGCTCTCCGCGGCGCTGATGCTCATGGCCGACGACTACGGCCGAGGGCGCGGCAGCATCGCGACCGTCGCGG
Source organism: uncultured Sandaracinus sp. (assembly GCA_903896985.1). Taxonomy (GTDB): domain Bacteria; phylum Myxococcota_A; class Polyangia; order Polyangiales; family JADJQN01; genus CAIUAC01. The sequence continues at coordinate 2,303 of CAIUAC010000453.1, read as the reverse complement.
CCGAGGCGTGGCGGTTCGAGCTCGAGCGCGACGACGGCGCGCATGCTCGCGAGTGTCTCGCGAAGGTTTCGCGAGTGCTTCAGGAACTTTGCGGGATACGTTTTGTGCTGCTCTACGAGGTCGACGGGCAGCGCTACTTCGCGATCAGGACGTGGAAGCGGCACCAGAAGGTTGACCACCCGAGCAAGCCACGCATCCCCGAGCCCGACCCCAAAGAATGGGCCGCTTTCTGCAACTCTCGCGAGTCATTGCGGGAACCCTCGCGAGAGTCTCGCGAGACCCTCGGGGAAGTTTCCGAGACCCTCGCGCCTGACCTGTACCTCCGACCTGTACCAGTACCACCGACCGCAGACCCCGGTGGCGGCGGCTTCGCCGATCACAACCCCGAAGCCGACTACACCTGGAACCGTCGCGCCATGGAGCGCACGGTGAGCGATGTACGCGGCAAGCCGTGGACGGTCCCGACGCAGCGGTTCGGCGCCGCAGCGAAGGCCGACGAGGTGGCCGACGCGATCCGCGACGAGGCCGCCGTCCGCAAGATGCCCGCCGCGGACCTCTGCGCGTGGGCCTTCGAGCGCTGGCTCGCCGAGCGCCAGGCGTCGAAGCGCAGCGCGGAGCCGCACGTCTGGCTCGAGGACTGGGCCGGAGCCCTCCCCCCGCCCGCGAAGAAGAAGGAGCCGTGGCGTGACCTCGAAGGCTGACCTCGCCGACGTCTCCGCGGAGCGCGCGCTCCTCGCGTCGATGCTCGCCGACCCGCGATGCTGCGACGCCTACGCGTGCCCGCCGGACGCATGGACGCAACCGGCGCACGAGGCCGTCGCGCTCTCCATGCGCGCGCTCCTCGACGCCGGGCTCCGCGTCACGGAGGCCACCGTCGTCTCGCACCTGCGGCAGCGCGGGAGCCTCGACGCAGCCGGCGGACCCGATGCCGTCTACGCGCTCTCGACTGGCGGCGCGATGCTCGTCGACGTCGCCGTCACGCACTCCCGCGTGGTGTACCTCGCGGGGCTGCGGCGGAAGCGAGAGCACCTACGTCGGGCGCTCGTCGCGGTAGAGGCTGAGGACGGCACGGCGGCAGCGATGCACGCTGCGGCCGCGCTCGAGGACGAGGCGGCGCGGACCGCGGATTCCTTCACGCTGGCCGAGGCCGTAGAGGGCGCCTACCTGCGCGCCGTGAGCACGACGACGCGCGGGCTCGTGCCGACCGGGATCGATGCCGTCGACGCGGCGATCACGGGGCTCGGGCCGGGCGATCTTGGCATCGTCGGCGCGGACACGAACGTCGGCAAGTCGTCGCTGGCGCTCACGATGGGCGAGCGGCTGGGGGCGCAAGGGATGCTCCTTGGCTACGTCTCGGTCGAGGACCCTCGGCACCTCGTCGAGGACCGGCTCCTCTCGCGCTTCTCGCGCGTCTCGGGCCAGCGCATCCGGTCGCGTGATCTCTCAGCGGACGACCATGACCGGATCGCGAACGCTGTCGCGATGACGCGCTCCGCCGGCCCTGACGCCGGGTTCGTGACGTCGTGCATGCCGGGAGCGAGCGATGCCGACGTCGTGCGCGAGATGGCGCGACTAGTCCGCGTCTGCCGCTGCGCCGCCGTCTACGTCGACTATGCGCAGGCCATCGCGTGCTCGACGCGAGCGGAGAACGTGCGCGCCGAGGTGCGTCTCGTCGCCAGCCGCATCAAGAGCGCGGCTGCGCGGCTTGGCGTCCCCGTGTGGCTCGCGTCGCAGCTCACGGTCGAGCGCGGCGAGACGAAGGAGCCGGGCAAGCACGACCTCCGCGACTCGCGCGACCTCGCGCATCTGGCCGAGCTCGTGATCGTGCTCTGGCGCAAAGAGGAGGAGGACTCGGCGATGATCTACGGCAAGGTCGCGAAGGGCAAATCGGGCGGCAACGGCGTGCGGTTCGCGTTCACGCGCGGCGCAGGCGGGTCGCTGAAAGAGTGCGAGGTGCCGACCGAGGCAGAGGCGCCGCAGGGACGTCGGGAGCGGTGGAGCCGATGACATCCAAACTCCCGCCGTCGTGCAGCTCGCACTTCGGCTTCCCGCTCCCGTGCGTCCGCTGCGCGCCGATGCCCGACATCGACCGACGCGAGGACTCGCGACCTCATCGGATGCGCCCGCCGTGCACGACGATCGAAGCGCGCCGCCGCAGACTGCAGCGCGAGGACGACATCGCAGCGACTCGGCACGACGTCGCGCTCGCCGCCGCGCTCGGAGTGGTGCGGCTGTGACGACGTTCTACGACCGCACCGGAGTCCGCATCGGCCCGCCGCAGCAGGTGCGCACTCAGCGTCCAG
>CAIUAC010000452.1 GCA_903896985.1 uncultured Sandaracinus sp. | reverse complement strand
GATGGTGCGCGCCGCGCTCGCCGGAGGCGCGAGCGTGCGAGACGCCGCGCGACAGCTCGCCGAGGCGACGACGCTCGGCAAGCGCGAGGCGTATCAGCGCGTGCTCGCACTTTCGAACGAAGAGGTAGACGAGTCAGACGCGTCCATCGACGACGCGGGCGAGTCAGGCGAGATAGCCTGAGCGCCCGCGCGCGTCATCGCTCGGCTCTGCTCAGCTTCGCGCTGGCCTGCTCATGGATGGCAGATGTGCGCGGCCGTGTCGCACGTCATCGGCGCGCCCATCGGTCCAGCGGGGCAGTCGCTCGTCGCGTTGCACGTCGGCACGCAGATCGAGGCGCCCATCGGGTTCATCGCGCAGGTGCAGCCCATCGACATCGGCGGGCAGGCGTCGGTGCAGTCTGCGGGCGTCGTGCAACTGAGCGGGCCCATCATGCCGCCGTCCATCGCCGACGTCCCGGCGTCTCGCGGCGGGCGCGGCCCCGCGTCGATCGGCGGCAGCACGCCGCCGTCCATCGGGGGCGCGAACGTCGCGCCGTTGCGCACGAGGCGGACATAGTTGTAGCCGCGGATCGCGTCGCCCTGCGGGCCGAACGAGTAGCCCGTGTAGGTCGTCCCGCCGACGGTGACGGTGTGCGTGTCGGCGTAGGCGTAGGGTGGCGGCACCTTCGGGTCCCCGCGCTGACAGCCGGCGCCGTGCACGTCGACCCACGAGGTCCCCGGGTAGCCGAGCGCTCGGCCGAACGGGATGTAGACCGCCTCTGTGCCGGTGCGGTCCCAGCCCGCGTGCGTCGTCGAGGTCCAGTAGTAGGGGAAGTCCGCCTCCCCGTTCTCGTTGGTGATCCCCGTGCAGTCGAAGAACGCCGTGTCGATCGCCGGGAGCCCGTTGAAGTCAGGCGCGTTGTCGTAGTCGACGAGGCTCTGAAGCTCCTTGGCGTTGGGCATCCTCCAGTCGCTGTGACCGAGGTAGTTCGCCGCGTTCTGCGCCTCGACCCACGCGAGCGCGTCGCCCCAGAGCATCCCCGCGCTTCCACCGCTGTCCGCGCGTGACCACATCAGGCCCGTCGCGTCGTCGCTGACGGTGCCGTCCGCGTTGGCCCGGAAGCTGTTGAGCCCGTAGGCGGGGTTCCCGCGCACGAGCTGCACGAAGAACGTCTTCGCGCCCCCGCCCGGCATGATCAGGTCGTAGCCCTTGATCCGGCCGTCCGCGAGGTTCAGCCCGAACACCTTGGGTGAGCCCGTCTCGGCCGGGTTGACCACGAAGACCGTGCTGGAGACGTACTGCGAGTCGATGATCCGCTCACCCGCGCTCGTCTCCCCATAGCCAAAGTGGAAGTAGGCCGTATCCACGTAGGGAGTCAGCCCCGAGCTGTCCGAGCCCGAGTAGCCGCTCGGGTCCATGCCCCGGAAGTCCATCAGCGAATAGAGCTCTTTGATCGTCGGCAGGCGCCAATCGCTGAACCCGCCATAGGCCATCGCGTTCACCGTCGCGACCCACGCCTGCGCGTCCGGGACGGTCTTCTTGTCGGCGGTGGTCGGGGGCGCGAGCGTCGTATTGGGGCCGCGCATCCACGTCAGCCCAGTGACGTTATCGAGCACTGTCTGCGAGTCCGCGCTCAGCGTGTAGCTCGGCCGGAGCCCGTCAAATTGGGCGTCTTGGCCATAGAAGGCCGCGCCTGCGGCGGGCGCCGCGAGCTCCATCACGGTGTCGTAACAAGCGGTCTGCGCCGTGTCGACGATCGGATAGCTGCGGGTGACGGCGCCCCCGTCGACCTCAGGAGTGCCTGAGTCGAGAGTGGCAGTCTTGCTCGTGCCGCAGCCCGACGAGAGTGGGAGTGACAGCGCGAGCACGACGAGGAACGACAGGAGGAGCGGAGTGGGACGAGCGAGACGCATGAGGGGAGTCTCCGGGGGAAAGCAGCCACGAGTGTAGCCCCTCGGACGCCCCTCAGCGTCAGCTCACGGCGCCGTCCGCGCCGCGCGCTCGTCAGCCGAAGCGCAGCACCTTGTACGCGTGCGCCCAGTCGTTGCGCTGAAAGCCCGGCGCGCACCAGAGCTGACAGAGCGGCTCGAGGGCGCGCGCGCCCGCCGCCTTGCCGAGGTCCTCGCTGCTCCAGCCGAACTGCGTGAGGATCGCGACGACCGCCGCCTTCGCGTCGGCGTCGTTGCCGCAGATGAACATCGCGGGCGGGCCGCCGGGGAACTGCGGGTCGACCATGAAGCCGCTCCCGACGCTGTTCCACGCCTTGATGAAGCGCGCGGCGGGGTGCGCCGCCTGCAGGCGCTCCATCAGCGAGTCGTTCGGCCCCGTGAAGTAGCGGAGGATGCCGTCGTCCGGCGGCTCATCGGCGATCGGGTTCGTCGTGTCGATCACGATCTTGCCGTCGAGCCCCGCGCCCGCGAGCGCGGCCGCGTCCATCGCCGCCGTGCCCTTGACCGCGAGCACGACGACCTCGCCGAACGCCGCGACCTCCGCGAAGCTGCCCGCCGCGATCCCCTCCGCGACGACGTCCGCGACCTTGCTCGCGTCGCGCGTCCCGATGCGGACCTCGTAGCCCTTCGCGGCGAACCCGCGCGCGAGCACCTTCGCGACCGTCCCCGAACCAAGCACACCGACACGCTTCGTCATGAATCGCCTCCCCGGCTGAGTGGACCGCGAACCTAAGACCAAGCCCGCGCTTTGCCCAGAGGGATCGCGCAAGCGACGCTGTTTTCGGCAGCCTCAGACTGCGCAGGGGATCACGCGAGGCGCGCACGCGTAGGATGCGGCGTGGACTCCGAAGACATCCCGTTCGGGCTGCGCCGCTACTGGCTCGCGCTCGCGCTGTTCGGCGGCGGTGGCGCGGGCTTCATCGCGTGGAGCCGCACCGTCACCGAGCCGATGTTCGTGTTTCCGTTCGGGCGACTCGACGCCGACGGCGCGAGCACGGTGCTGCTCGCGATCGGCGCGGGCTCGCTCGTGTACACCTGCGCGCTCGTCTACCTGCGCTTCGTCAAGCGCCCCGTCGTCGCGCTTCGAGCGGACTCGGTCACCGTCCCGCTCGGTGAGTTTGCGAGGACGAGCGTCACGCTCCGCGCGGGCGACGTGCTGAGCGTCCGCCAAGAGGGCCCGCGCGCGGGCGGCTGGCGCAGCTGCCACATCCGACACCGCGGCGGCGAGCTCCTCGTGCGCTCGAGCGCGCTGCCGAACGACGACGCGTACTTCCGAGTTTGTGAGCGGCTGACTGCGCTCATGCGCCGCGGGGGCGAGTAGCGCGGCACGCCCTCGCGCCGCGGCCACTCAGCTCACGCGTCAGCAGTACGTCGCGTGGAGGACGAGGCTCTTCTCGGAGGCCAGGATCTTCTCGGCGACGCGCGCCTTGAGCAGCGTCGGAGGTGCGGAGTCCTCTGCCGCCGAGGTCGCCACGCGCTCCGCGTCTCCCGTCGGCGAGCGTTCCTGGTCTACGCCGCGCTCGCCGAGGTAGAGCGACGCGATCGACCAGCCCGCGGGCGTCACGAAGGTGCCGGTGGACGGGTATTCCTCGTCCTCGTCCTCGGTCGACGGGGACGAGAGCCTCCGAGGGAAGGGGCCGCGAAGCAGCGGCGGAGCATAGTACCCGCGGGGCGGGAAATGCTTCCCTGAACAGCGGCCCACGAAGCCCGCGCGCGAGGCGCTGCAATCCTGGGCGAGCGCCGAGCTGAGCCGCGCTATCGTGCGCTCACTGACTCCCTCCGCACTCGAAGGAACCGCCGATGAAGAACACCCGTCGCTGCCCCAAGTGTCAGTGCAATCGAATCCTCTACATCGCGACCGTCGCGGACTCGTATGACGCCCGGAGGTCGACGCCGATGAAGATCGCGCACTACGAGAAGCCCGTCGGCACGATGCTCGGCATCCCGATGGTGTCGACGGGGCGCGCGGGCGAGCTCGAGGCGGGCGTCTGCTCAGCGTGTGGCTACACCGAGTTCTACACGAAGAGCCCGCACGACATCATCGTCGACGGCGTGAACGTGCGCGAGCTCGTCGCCGACGAGCCCGCCAAGCCGTGACGCTCCTCGCCGCGAGTCGCTGAATGACGCTCATGCTGCCCCGCCTCGAAGCGCGTGAGCTCTCGGTTGGCTTCGGCGCGCGGCTCGTGCTCGAGCGCGTGACTTTCACGCTCGGCGCGCGAGAGATCGCGGTGATCGAGGGCCCCTCGGGCGGCGGAAAGAGCACGTTTCTGCGCGCGCTCGCGACGCTGCAGGCGCGCTCGAGCGGCGAGCTGCTGCTCGACGGACAGCTCGAGTCGAGCCTCGCGCCGGCGCGATATCGCGCGCTCGTCGCCTATGTGCCGCAGCTCCCGGTGATGTTCGCGGGGAGCGTCGCCGACAACGTGCGCGCGGGTCCGAAGCTGCGCGGAGTCCAGCTCTCCGACGCGCAGGTCAGCGACCTGCTGCGGCGCGCGGCGCTCGACG
>CAIUAC010000451.1 GCA_903896985.1 uncultured Sandaracinus sp. | reverse complement strand
CTCGCCTCGACGCCAAGATTGTGCTGCGGGGCGCCGTCGCGTAGGGTTCAGCGGTGCATGGAGCGGGGGCTGCCCTATGGAAAAGCGATGCGTCGGGCGTTCGGATGGCTACGCGCTTTGACGCCTACAGCCAGGGGCTCGGCCAGCGGCGCGCTGAACACGTCGCCGGTCGTATCCGCGCCAAGGTCAGCGGGGTCACCCTCCGCGTGACCTCCGAGAGGGAGAGGGCCGCGAGCAAGGTGGACGGCGAGTACCGACACGAAGACTGGCGCAAGGTGCGGGTGTCGGTCGATCGTGCGCCCGCCGGGGCGAACTGGGACGTTTGACCCCCCTCGTCCTGGTGGCGGTGTTGGGCCTCATCGTCGCGGGCGCGGCGGGGGTCGCCGTTTTCGTGATGGCCAATTCGCGCGTCGCGTCGGCCGCCGCCTTCCACGCACGTTGCGCGGAGATCGGCTTCGAGGCCCTCCAATCGCCGCAGCCCATCTTCGTCGCGTGCGGCGCCGACGTGCGCGGCCGTCGCGTCGTGTTGATGCTCGTCGAGAGGCGCAGCAACGGCATCGCCCTGCCGCCGCGGGTCGACGTCTACGCCGAGGCGGGGCTCTCCGCCGCCGCGATCCCGAGTGGTGGCGCGCTGTTGTCGCCCGGCTCCACGCCGAGCGTCAACGGCACCCCGCCCATCCGGGCCGCCGTGAACGAGGCGCTCACCCCCGCCCTGACCGCCGCCGTCACCGCCCGGCTCGGCGGTCGCTTCGCGTTGAGCTCCTGGGACGCGCTGGCGCCCACCGCCGCCATGCGCTCCCTCGTCCGCGCGCGTTGGCCGGGCGACTGGCGGGGCCTGCTCGTCCAGACCTGGGTCGCGCTCGACGCCGACGGGCCCACCGTGCGCGCCGCCGTCGACGGGCTGCTCGAGGTCCGTGACGTGTTGGCGCGGTCCCCCGGCATCACCGAGGCCCCGTGAACCCCACCCCGTTCGAGGCGGCGAGTCGCCCGCTCGCGATGTTGGACGGGATGCCAGTCGGGATCATGCTGGAGGCGTGGATCCACGCTTTTTTGCCGGGGATCGGCGTCTTCGAGACCGGGGACCGGCGTTCTTTGCTGGGGACTGGCGTCTTCGGAAGGGGGGATGAGCGTTTCTAAGGTGGGGACCGGCGTTTTTTGACCGGGGACCGGCGTTCGCGGACCGGGGAGGGGCGCGCGCGGAGCCCTTCTACGCCGAGCCCGATTGCACTCCGACGCACCCTGGTGGATATTTCCAGCATGTTGGATGAAGCCATCAAACTCTTCCTCGCCGCTGCGGAGCACAATTGGGACGACGGGACGAAGGCGCTGGCGCGCATCCTGGACGACCCGGCCTGCGACCGCGGCACCGCGCTGATGATCTTCTGGCGGGCGCGGCCGGCCTACTACGCCGCGTTCGCGTCGGACGCCGAGGTGCCCGCCGTGAATAGCGAAGTGCTCGGCCTGCTGCGCGAGGTCGAGCGCAGGCTCCTCGGGGGCCGCTACACGGCCGAAGTGGTCGCCTACGACCCGGCCTCGGACGGGGCCGGCGCCGCCGAGGGTGACCTCGCTCGCCCGATCGCCGAGGCCCTGCGCGCCCCGAGCGCGGGCGGCGCGAGGGCGGACGAGCTCATCTCGGGCGCGGTGGGCCCCGACGCCCTCCAGGGGGCGGCGAAGGCCGGCGACGCCTCGGCCATCGCTCGCCTCGTGGCCGCGGGGGCCGACGTCGAGCGCGTGCGCAGCGGATACACGCCGCTCATGACGGCCGCCTACTACGGCCGACCCGCGGCGGTGCGTGCGCTCCTCGCGGCGGGCGCGAAGCCGAAGAAGATCTGCGAAGGCGCGTCGGCGATGCACGCCGCGCTCAACGGGCTCTTCTGGGATCGAGCCCGAGGCGACGCCGAGGTGCTGGAGATCCTGGAGCTTCTGCTCGCGGCGAAGGTACCGGTGGATCTCGGCGTCGGCCGCCCGGGCACGCCCCTGATGGCGGCGGCCCTGGCGGGTCGGAGCGGCCTCGTGAAGTTCCTGCTGTCGCGCGGGGCGAACCCGGACGCCGCCGCTCGGAACGGCCTCCGCGCCTTGCACCGGGCGGCCCGCTCCGGTGACGTCGCCACGCTCGACGCGCTCCTCGACGCCGGGGCCGACCTGCATGCGCTCACCGCCGACGGTCGCAACGTGCTCCATGTCGCCGTCGACTTTCCTGGGTGGAACGACTTCGAACAGGTCGACCGCTCGGCGATGGTCGTCGCCCTCCTCGCGCGCGGTGTGTCGACGACGCACGTGGCGGCCGACGGGTTCACGCCGGTCGAGTTCGCGCGACAGAACCTCACGTTGGGCCAGCTCGCGCCGAAGGAGCGCGACCCCATCGCGACAGCCCTGGGGCTGCCGCTCGACCTCGTGCCCGACTGGGCGAAGAAGTAGCGCTCGCGCACCGCCGGGGCCCTGTCCGCGCGCCCGCCGGCAGTTGGCCTTCGCGCAGACGCTCGAAGAACGCGAAGAGGCCGTGCGGGCGCTCGACCTCGCCTCGCCCACGTGCCGCATCGCCATCCGGTGCGTCCCGCGGTCGCAGAAGGGCTCCATGGCCGCGAAGGCCTGCCTCGGCTAGTGCATCCGCGGCCTGGTCTCCTACGAGGAAACGCAGTTGCGGCTGTTGCTGGTGGTGTCGGCGAGCGGCTACCGGCTGCTGCTGGAGTCGCCGGCCGCGCCCGACGAGGCCGCCTGGCTCGACGCGATGCACAAGCCGCACAACTACGTCGTGTCGCTGCCGGTGCGCATCGCCCAGGCGATGCTCGACCTGACGCTGCGCCCCGGGGATACGGTCCTCGACGCCTTCTGCGGGACGGGCACGATCCCCCCGCTCGCGCGCATCACCGAGTTCTTCGGGCGCTCCCCCAGGCACCGTCGGCCTCGACCGCGCCGACATCGGCATCGTCGCGTTCGTGTTCGTGCTCTATCAGGCGGCCCGCGCGCTCGAGCTCGTCACGCTGTTCACGATGATGGACTCGATGCTCACGTACATCGTGCTGACCATCGTGGTCGTCTTCCAGAACGACAAACGTGGGGACCGGCGTTTCTTGAGCGGGGATCGGCGTTCGCGGGCCGGGGCGGGCCTATCGCCTCAACGTCCACGCGCACTCGTTGAGGCGGACGAGCCGACGACGTCTACAAAGAACAACGCGAAGAAGCCGGCTGCGGGGCGCCGTCACGTGGGGTTGACGTGTGTATGGAGCGGGGACTGCCCCATGGAGAAGCGACGTGTCGGCCGTTCGGATGGCTTGCGCGCTCGCGCCCGAGTCGGCTCCCGTGGTACTCGGGACCGCATGAACATGAGTCGCGCGCTCGCGGTTGGTGCATGGGCGGTGCTCGTCGCGGCGACGCTCTCGGCGGGCTGCAACACGCCGACGAGCATTTGCGGAGACCATCGCGACGCGTTCAACGCGGCGTACGCGCGCTGCGACATCCCGGTCGTGCTGCCGACCGACTGGCTGGCGTGGGCGAGCGGGCCGTGCGACGGCATGCCGGCCTCGTGCGAGGACGTCACGAAGCTCTCGGACCCCGGCAAGATCCTCAACGAGTGCATCCCCACGCTCGAGACCATCGACTGCGACACGCTCCGAGCCGACCCGCGCGGGCCTTCGATCTGTCGCGCCGCTGGCTACACCTTCGAGGGGTCGGCGGCGTCCCGCTGCGCGCCGTAGCCCGGGGCCGCCGCAGCGCCACACGTCGGAAGCCGACTCGCGCGACGACGGACGATCGCAGCGTGTCGAGGTGCGGCGCCCCGACCGAGGTTGAGCTCGGGTAACCGTTCACGGAAGTTCCGCGCCGCACAAAGAGCGCCAGACCACTTGGCGAGCCGGACGGCGGCGTCGCGGCAGATGCGGGCGTGGCGTCTGTCAGGGGGACGACTCGGTCCGCGAGGTGGACGTCGCGACGGGCGCTGTGCGCGAGGTCGTCGGCGCGGTCACGCTCTTCGCGAGCGCGCCCGGCGGCGGGATGGACGACATCTACGGGCTCGCGTTCGCGCCCTCCGGCAGCGCCTACGGGCCGGGGCTCTACGTCACGGGAGACACCGACGGCGCGGGCGTCGCCGCGTCGAGGCCGCCCGGCGGAGGCTACGCCGGGGACGGGACGGTCACGCCGATCAGCGCGGCTGGCGCCGCCGGCGTCCCGCACGTCGCGGGGCTCGGTGGCGTGCACGCGGTCTCGAGCGACGGGCAGGTGAGGTTCGTCGCCGACCGCGCGGCCAACCGCGTCGTCTGCGTCGAGCCGGTCGCGACACCGTAGGGCGCGCGGCTGCGCTACTGTCGGGGCGTGCTGACTCTGGACGAGCTCCGCGCCGCGATGCACCTCCGCCCGTACGCCGAGCTGTGCGCGCTGCTCGGCGCCGTCTCGGCGCGCATCGGCGCGGCGGCTGCGCTCACGCTGAGCGCGGCCGAGCAGGAGCGCCTCGCCGAGGACCTCGCGCTCGCGGCCCTCTTCGCGGTCGATGCGGACCTCTATCAGCGCCCCGATATGTACGTCTTCGCGGGCAGCGGGCTCGCCGAGCCGCACATCGGCGCGTTCCTCGATCGGCTGTTCGCCCGCGACCCGGCGTGGCGGGTGGGCATCCTCGAGCGCCTCCACGCGCACCACCTCGGGCGTCGCCGCGCCCGCTGACTCGCGGCCCGCGCGACCTCGCCGGTCGCTGGTGCCCAAGAAGCCAACTAAGCCGCTCGCACAGGTCCCGCTGTTCGACGAGGCGGACGAGCCGACGAAGGCTGCGAAGGGCGCCGCGAACAAGACGGCTGAGCCGTCGCGGCATCCATGGCAGTGGCTGCTCCAGCGGGTGTTCGCGGGGGACATCCTGAAGTGCGAGCAGTGCGGTGGTCGGCTGCGGCTGGTGGAGATCGCCACGAAGCGCGACGACATCAGCCGCGTGCTCGGGGATTTCGGCTACGCGAGAGCGCCGCCTCGCGGTCGCGACCCGACGCGCGCGCTCGCAAAAGCAGATACACTCGCTGACCTTCCATGCCTAACGACCTCATCTTCCGTCCGCGTCCGCTCGCTGCGAGTGGTCCGCTCTTATCGGCTGCGCTCGGTGGCCTGCTGGTCCTCGCGGCGTGCGGTGCCGATGACGATGCGCCCGCCGCGGACGCGAGCACTGGCGCCGATGCGGGCGCTGGCACGGACGCGGGCAGCGGGGCCGACGCGGGCCGCGCGGCCGATGCGGGCGCAGAGGATGGCGGCGCCGCGCCGGACGATGCGAGCGCGCCCTTCGACGCCGCGCTGGACCTCGACGCGTCCGTCGATGCGAGCGCGCCCTTCGACGCTGCGCTGGACCTCGACGCGACCGTCGCCTTCGACGCGAGCACGATCAGTGACGCCGGTGCGAGCCGTGACGTCGGCTGTGACGCGGACCGCGTGCGCGTCATCACCGCGACGGACGCGTCGGTCAGCCTGACGCTCGAGGAGTTCACCGCGATGTGCGAGGGGCTCGGCGGATACATCGAGATCCACCCGCACTGCGGCGGCATGAACTCGTGCGCGGGGCTCTCCTACGACTCGGGAACCAGCGTCCTCACCGAGCACACCTGCGCCGGGCTCAACACCTGCACAGGCTTCAGCTGCGTCGTCCCGTGAGTCGCTCCGCGCGCTGACGCGCGGCGCCCTCGGGCGGGTCCGCGTCGGCCCAGAAGCCGGCCGTGACGCTGCGCGCGAGCCAGCGCTGCGTGCTCGCGGGCAGGCTGACGCGCTCGTCCGGTGGGACGCGCGCCTCGAGCTGCGCCAGCGCCTCACCCACGGTGTGCTGCTGCAGCAAGGTGAGCAGCTCGCCTTCGCGCGGCTCGAGCGGGAGCCGACGAATGCCGGCGTCTTCGCGCACGAGCGCGTACCACCGCGGGGTCGCCAGCCGCGCAGGCAGCGCGAGCGCGGACTCACCGCGCAGCTCGCCGAGCCGACCCTTCAGCTCGAGGAGCGGCCAGCGCTCGACCAGCACCGCGACCGAGGGCGCCAGCGCGAGGCGCAGCTCCGGGAGCCGAGCGGCGTCCTCCGCGCGCGGCCGAAGCGGCGCGCAGTCAGGCGCGAGAAAGACCGCGCGCCACAGGGCGTCGATGTGCGCGGCCTCGAGCAGCGCCTCACGCGCAGGGTGCGCGGCGAGCGAGCGCTCGAGGAAGCGCTCGAAGCCGCGCGGGACATCATCGAGGCTCCACGTCCTCGGCGCCTCGGCGCGCAGGAACTGCGCCGCGTGGTCGTTGAAGTCCCAGTGGCCGAGCAAGCGCGCGGTCAGCGGGAAGACCGTCTGCAGCACCCCGAAGAGCCGAAACCAGTATTGCCGGTTGTAGACCGCGAGGCGGGCGCGGGCGTCCGCGTTGCTCGCGTCGACGACCTCGCGCACGGCGTCGTCGGGATAGCGCTCGGTCGCCGCGCGCAGGGTCCCGCTGCTGCGATCGAGCGGCTCACGCAGCACCGCGCCGAGCTGGGCCTGCAGCTCGGCGAGCCACGTCGGCATCTCGCGGGCGCTCATGCGCGGACCGCGCGCGCCTTCTCGAGCTCGGCGAGCACGACGGGCATCGGGGGGATCCGCTCGTCCCACTCGAGCAGCGTCGGGAAGGGGCCGCCGAGCTTCCAGGCGCGGGCGTAGAGCGCCCACACGGCCTCGGCCACGGGATGGTCGTGGGTGTCGACGAGCGTGCCGTCGGGCTCGCGGGTGTGACCGGCGAGGTGCACCTGCAGCACGCGCGCGAAGTCGATGGCGCGGAGGTACTCGTCCGGATCGAAGCCGTGGTTCTGACTCGACACGTAGATGTTGTTGAGGTCGAGCATCGACCAGCAGCCCGCCTCGCGGATGACCGCCGTGTAGAACTCCCACTCGCTCATCGTCGAGCGCGCGAGCGACACATAGCTCGAGAGGTTCTCGAGACCGAACGGGCGACCGAGCCTGCGCTGCACGTGATGGGCGCGCTCGGCGGCGAGCTCGATCAGCTCCGGCACGTAGGGCACCGGCAAGAGATCGTGGTGCGACACTCCCTGCGCGCGAGTCCAGCACAGGTGATCGCTGACGAACGACGCGCCGACGCGATCGGCGAGCCGGCAGAGCGCGTCGAGGTACGCCTCGTCGAGCGGCGCATGCCCGAGCAGGTTCAGGCCGACGCCGTGCAGGACGACGGGGTAGCGCGCGGACACTCGCGCGAGCCGCTCACGAGGCGGCGCGGCGGGGCCGAGGAAATTCTCGCTGAGGATCTCGAAGTATCCGACCTCGGGCCAGTGCTCGAAGAGGTACGGATAATAGGGAGGTCGCAGCCCGAGGCCGAGGGCGTCGCGTGGCAGCGCCGTCGCACTCTCGCTCGGCGTCTCGGGCACCGCGCGAAGCTGGCGGAGCCACCCGAGGAAGTCAAACCTCGTCCGCGGGCGGGAAGTCGCACAGCCGGTCGAAGCAGGGGCTTCTCAGGACGCCCTATGGGCACTAGGTTCGCGCCGGTGTCCGTAGCCGCGCGCGTCGTGAAGGCAGGAGTAGGCGTCGCCCCCGTGGGCCGACCCGATGAGCTGCAGCTCGTGCTCCTCGTGGGGCTCGTGCAGTTCGTCAACATCCTCGACTTCATGATGGTCATGCCGCTCGGGCCGTACTTCGCGGACGCGCTCGGCTTCGCGAAGTCGCACGTGGGCTTCATCGGCATGGCGTACACCGGGGCCGCGGGGCTCAGCGGGCTCGCGGGCGCGTTCTTCCTCGACCGCTTCGATCGACGTCGGGCGCTCCTCGTCTCGATGCTCGGCCTCTCGATCGCCACGGCGCTCGGCGGCCTCGCGGTCGACCTGCCGACGCTGCTCGCCGCGCGCGTCGTCGCGGGTCTCTTCGGCGGGCCGGCGACCTCGGTCGCGCTCGCGATCATCGCGGACGTCGTGCCGCCCGAGCGCCGCGGCCGCGCCCTCGGGACCGTGATGACCGCGTTCTCGGTCGCCTCGGTCCTCGGCGTGCCCATCGGGCTCTCGCTCGCGGACCTCGGCGGCTGGCGGATGCCGTTCTTCGGCGTCGCGCTGCTCGGCCTCGCGGCGCTCGCGTTCGCGTACGTCCGGCTGCCCTCGCTGCGGCTGCACCTCGACGCGGCGGGCGGGCCCGCGCGCTCGCGCCTCGCGGGGCTGGGCGCGCTGCTCGCGAATCCGATCGTGCTGCTCTCGTTCGGGCTGACCGCGCTCGCGATGACGGGCGGGTTCATCCTCATCCCGACCATCGCGGCCTATCTCGACGCGAACCTCGCCTATCCGAAGGCGATGCTCAAGCTGCTCTACTTCGCGGGCGGTCTCGTCACGATCTTCACGGTCCGCTGGGTCGGCAGGCTCGTCGATCGGCTCGGCTCGTTCGTCGTCGGCACGCTCGGGACGGTGATGCTCTGCACCGTCACGTGGACCGCGTTCGTCTGGTACTCGCGCGCCGACGCCGACGCGCTCGTCGGCGCGCTCCGCGGAGGCCCGCTCGACGTCTTGGTGCACGTCGGCGGCGCGTCGCTGCCGCTCGGCGCGGTGCTGCCGATGATGGTGCTCTTCGTCGGCTTCATGTTCTCGTCGTCGTTTCGCAACGTCGCCTACAACACGCTGACGACGAAGGTCCCGCGCCCGCAAGAGCGCGCTGCGTTCATGAGCGTGCAGTCCGCCGTGCAGCACTTCGCGTCGGCCGGTGGTGCGCTGCTCTCGTCCGTCCTGCTCACCGACGCGGCCGATGGGACGCTCTCCGGCATGTCGACCGTCGCGTACTCGTCGATCGCGCTCGCCTCGTGCGTGCCGCTCGCGCTGTTCGTCGTCGAGCGCGCGGTGACCAAGCGCAAAGCGGGCTAGCTCGAGTGAGACCGACAGCGGCCGATGGTGCGTAGGACCTGCGGCTCGCCGGCCCGTCTTCCGCGTCTTCATGGGCGCTCCGCGCGCATCTTCGCGTGACGCAGGGTGCCCGTAGATCGGGGGTAAGCTCAGTCTGCTGCATCGCCACGTGCGCGGGCGACCCCACTGCCGTGCCCGCCGTCGACTACTGGAGCTCCGCGCCCGCCGAGCCCTACGACTGGCAGGACCTCGTCGTCGCCTATGGCTTCAACCTCAACCTATGGGTCACCGCGACGGGCGTAGCGGCTCCGTAGCGCCCTGATCAAGCTATCCGCCATGAGCGCGGAGCATCGGGTCGAGTCACCTCTTGGCACCACGGGCGGCGCGGCGCGGCGGACGCGGTGCGCGGAGGAGCTCGATATGACGAGTCGTGGTGCTCACCGCCGCCTGCACCATGGCCGCTGGCGCCCGCGCCCGGGCCATCACGAAGAGTCCCAGGGCGGTGGCGCACAGCATCCCTGCCTCGGCCTCGACATCGAGCCCCGGAGCGAGCTCCCCGGCGCGCTGGGCGTTGCCCAGAACGTGGGCGAAGGCGCGGTTCAACCGCTCGAAGTACCGGAGGACGAGGGCGTTGCCGTCGGGCGTCTCCGCGCCCAACTCGATGGCCGTGTTGCACATCAGGCAGCCCATGCCAGCAAAACGTCCTGTGGAGTCGGCGCCGAACGCGGCAAAGAGCTGCCCAATCGCCTCGAGGCAAGCGTCGTCGCGCTCGAGCGCGCCAACCATGCTCGTCACCACGTCATCGTTGTAGCGCTCCACCACTGCGTCGAAGAGAGCGCGCTTGGTGCCGAACTCCGAGAACAGACTGTTGCGGTTGACGCCCAGCTGCTGCACCAGCATGTCGGTGGACGTACCTTCAAAGCCGTGCGCGTGGAACAGGGCTGTCGCAGCTTCGATCAGCCCGGCTCGGGTGTAGCCTTTTTTTCGGCCCATTTGTTCACTCCGACATCAGCAGGTAGCTGAGGGCAAAGGCATAAGGGCATACGACAGTCCCGCGTCGAACGTGAGCATGGTGAGTCCTTGGGGGGGGGGGCGGGCGTTGGGGCCGCGAAGCACGGGGCCGTCCCGAACCGTAACTAACCACGCGGTTAGTTATTTGGTCAAGTCCTCTCTGCTTCGCGGAAGCTACTGCGCCGACCGATCGGCTACGCTTGGGCATGCGAACACCCATGGTCTGCTCGATGACGCTCAGCGTCGCGCCCCTCCGCGGAGCCTGTGGTGACGGCCGTGTCGTAGGCGAGGGCACGCAGCTCACCTGCACTGTCGACTGCGACGGAGGTCGGTAGTGCGCGACAAGCTCTACATCGATGGCGAGTGGCGTGATGCACGCGGCGGCGAGACGTTGGCAGTCGTCAATCCGTCGACCGAGGAGGTGTTTCACACCGTCGCT
>CAIUAC010000450.1 GCA_903896985.1 uncultured Sandaracinus sp. | reverse complement strand
GACCTGCGCGCTCAACTCCCGCGTCGGACACAGCACGAGCGCGCTCGGCGCGCGCAGCGAGAGGTCGAGCGTGTGCAGAATGGGCAGCGCGAACGCGGCCGTCTTGCCGCTGCCGGTGCGGGATTGAGCGACGAGATCCTGCCCCGCGAGCAAGACGGGAATACTCCGCGCCTGCACGTCGGTCATCGACTCATAGCCAAGCTCTGTGACTACCTCCAACAGCGCGGGAGACAGAGGCAGCGAGCGGAAGTCGGTGTTCATTTGCGGGGCAGCATAGCCCGTCAGCAGGTGCTGCGCGCTGTGGCCAGATCTTCAGGTGTATTCACGTTCTGCAGCGTCGCGGCGTCGTCGACGGGTACGTCGATGAGGGTCGCGCGCAGGGACGCGAGGGCGTCGCGCAGCGGGGTGTCGGGGCCGAGGGCGAGCACGCGGGCTGCGAGGGCTGCGCCGAGGAGGATGGGGTGGCCGTGGTGGCCGTCGTGCAGCGGGCGAGCGCAGGAGTCGGCGTGTTCGGCGGCGAGGAGTGCGACGAGGGTGTTCGCGCGGACGAGCGGCACATCGACTGGGAAGATGAGGAGTGCGCGTCGCGTCTCGGCCAGCGCCGCAGCGAGGCCCGTGTGGATGCTCGACGACATGCCGAGCGCGGGGGTCGGGTTGAGGACGTAGTGGATCCGCAGGCCAGCGCACGCGGCGGGGAGGAGGGAGTCGGTGGGGCTCCCGACTGCCCAAATCCGGTCCAGTCCCGCCTCGCGCGAGGTGCAGACGACGCGCCCGAGGAAGGTCTCCTCGCCCAGGCGGACGTGCGCTTTGGGGCCGAGTCCGAGGCGCCGACCCTCCCCCGCGGCGAGCACGAGGACTCCCACGTCAGAGACCTGCGCGCTCAGCTGAGTCGACACTGGGGAGTCTCGGGGCGAGTCGGACGCAGGTGAATACGGGCCTGTTGGGGGCTATTCGCGCGTGGAGGCGCGCAGCGCGGCGAGGGTGCGCTTCACCATCGGGGCGACGACGTCTTGTCTCCACGCCTCGGCGCCGAGGCTCGAGAGCGGGTGACATTGGGTGTGCGCCGCGCGCGCGAGCTCGTCGAACAGCTCGGGTGACACCGGCTTTCCGACGTGCGCTTCGAGCTTGCGGACGACCCGTGGGAGAGCGCCGAGCGCGCCGACGACGAGGCGTATGTCGGTGACTACCTCATCGTCGCCGACGGTGAGCGCGGCGGCGATGGAGAGGAGCGGGAAGTCGATCGCTTGGCGGGCGCGCAGCTTCTCGTACGCGCTGCGCAGGCCCCGCGCGGGCGCGGGGAGGGTGACGCGGGTGAGCACCTCGTCCGCCTCGCGCACGTGGTTCTTCACGCCGTCGCCGCCGAAGAGCTTGGCGACGGGGAGCGTGCGAGCGCCGCGTACGGACACTAGCTCGACCGTCGCGTCGTAGGTGATCAGCGGTGCGGGGGTGTCGGCGGAGAACGCCGCGACGCAGCGCTTGCCCTGCGGGACGACGTGACAGACGTCGCCGTCGCGCTTGAGGCAGCCGCCGAGCGCGCCGCGCCAGAAGGCGGTTTGGTTGATGTACGCGCAGCGGGTGTCGAGGCAGAGGTTGCCGCCGAGCGTGCCCATGCGGCGCAATTGTGGGCTCGCGACGAGGCTCGCCGCGCGGGCGAGGGCGGGATAGCGCGCGAGGATGCGCGCGTCGTTGGCGAGGGTGTCGAGCGTCACGCCGGAGCCGAGCGTGAGCCCGCCGTCGGCGGACTCCTCGATCAGCGAAAGCTCGCGGACGCGGCGGAGACCGATGACGCGCTTCGGCGCGTGCAAGCCGTGCTTCAAGTTGGGGAGTAGGTCGGTTCCGCCCGCGAGGAGCAGAGTGTCAGTCGGGTGCTCGCCGAGCGCGCGCACGAGGTCGGCGAGGGTCGTCGGGGCGAGCCACTCGAAGTCGGGTAGAGGAAGCACTACGCGGCTCCTTTCGCGCGCAGGGCGCGCAGGATCTTGTCAGGGCTGAACGGGAGCGCGTCGATGCGCACGCCGACGGCGTCGTAGATGGCGTTGGCGATGGCGGGAATGGACGAGTGCAGCGGGCCTTCGCCCGCCTCCTTGGCGCCGAACGGGCCTTCCGGGTCAGCGGTCTCGACGAGCATCGAGTAGAGGTCTGGAGTGTCGAGTGAGGTGGGCATTCGATAGTCGAGCAGCGACGGCCCGCGGTGTAGGCCGTCGGGCCGAATCACATGCTCCTCGAGGATCGCCTCGGCGAAGCCCATGTACGCGCTGCCTTCCATCTGTCCTTCGACGATCATCGGATTGAGCGGTTTGCCCGCGTCGTGCGCGGCCCAGATGGTCTCGACGCGCGGCACGCCCGTCTCGAGGTCGACTGTCACCTCTGCGATGTGCGCGGTGAACGAATAGGCAGGAGACGCGCCGATGGTGCCGCCGCGATAGTCGCCGTGCACGTCCTTCGGCGTGTTGTACGAGCCCATCGCGCCGAGCGCGCCGAGCTTGGCTTCCGCGAGCCGGAAGGCCTCCCCGAGCGACATGCGTCGGCTGGTGTCTTGGCGCTCCGTCGCGTAGCCGCCGGCGAGGGCGACGTGTTTCGGCGCACACGCCCACTTCTCGGCGACGACGGCCCGGATGCTGGTCGAGAGCTGCCGCGCGGCGTGCAAACACGCATTGCCGGCCATCATCGTGGTGCGGCTGGAGTAGCCGCCGAGATCGACGGGTGAGAGGTCGGTGTCGCCGCTGAGCACGCGAATCGCCGCGAGATCGACGCCGAGCTCCTCCGAGGTGATCATCGCGAGCATCGTGTCGGCGCCCTGACCCATCTCGCTGAGCCCCGAGAACACCGTCACTCGCCCCGAGCGATCGACCTTGATCTGCACGGCGCTCTGCGGCATTTCGTTGGGATAAATGGGGTAGTTGGTGCCGCTGATGTAGAACGAGCCGGCGACGCCGACGCCGCGCCCGAGCGGGAGCTTGCCGTGCTTCTGCTTCCAGCCGCTCGCCGCCTCGACGCGATCGAGGCACTCGCGGAAGCCGATCGACTTGATCAGGAATTCGTTGATGGTCCGCTCGCCGACGTCGAGGACGTTGCGGCGTCGAAGCTCGATGGGGTCGAGCCCGAGCTTCTCTGCGAGCTTGTCGAGGGTGACCTCGAAGGCGAAGCGCGGCTGCACGCTGCCGTGTCCGCGCTTGGGTCCACAGGCAGGCTTGTTGGTGTAGACGCGAGTCGAGTCGAGTCGATACGCGCCGAGGCGCAGCGGCGCGGTGACCAGCTGGCCAGAATAATAGGTGGTCACGAGCCCGAACGAGGCATACGCGCCGCCGTCGATCAGCGTCTTGGCGTCACAGCCGGTGAGCGTGCCGTCCGCCTTCGCGCCGACGCGGAAGTGCATCTTCATCGGGTGCCGGCCGCGGTGCGCGTAGAAGACCTCCTCGCGCGTGTAGAGCAGCTTGACCGGGCGCCCGGTGAGCATCGCGAGCTTGCCGACGCAGAACTCGAGCGCGAAGGGTTCGCTCTTGGCGCCGAACGCGCCGCCGACGGGCGGCTGAATCACGCGCACGCGGTCGTAGGGCAGGTCGAGGACGCGCGAAAGCTCGCGATGGAGGTAGTGCGCGACCTGCGTCGCGCTCCAGACGGTGAGGACGCCGTGCGGCTCCCAGAGGCCAATCGCGCAGTGCGGTTCGAGCGCGCCGTGCGTCATTCCCTCGAAGAAGTAGTGCCCCTCCGCGACGGCATCGCTCGCCGCCATCTGCGCGTCGAGATCGCCGAAGGTGAGCTGAACGGACTTCGTGATGTTGCCGTGTTTGTTGCTCTCGTGGAGCTTGGGCGCGCCGGGTTCGAGGGCAGCTTCCGGTTCGGTGATGTGCGGCAGCACCTCGTAGACGACGCGAATCGCCGCCGCGGCGCGCGTCGCGATCGCCTCGTCGACCGCGGCGACGCACGCGACGGGGTCGCCGACGAACAGCGCCTTGTCGAGCGCGAGCGGATATTCGTCCTGCGTCCACGGGATGACGCCGTAGCGGACCGGCATATCCTTCCCCGTGATGACCGCGTGCACGCCGGGCATCGCGAGGGCGTCAGTCGCGTCGATGGACACGATGCGCGCGTGCGCGTGCGGGCTGCGCAGGAGCTTGGCGTGCAGCATCCCGGGGAAGCTGAGGTCGTCGGTGTAGCGCGTGCGCCCAGTGACCGCGTCGAAAGAGCGGATGTTTGGCGAGCGCTGGCCGATGCGCGAGAAGGTCCGCGGGCCGTCGGGAGCGGGGGAGTCGTCCATGGCAGCGGAGTCACCCGCGGCGGAGGCGCTGCCCGGCGCGCCGGGAGTAGGGGAGTCGTGATGGCTCACGCCTTCTCTCCCTGGCTGTGGGAGTCGACCGCCGCACCGCTGCTGGCGAGCGCCTTGGCAGCGGATTCGACGGCGTCGAGGATCTTCGTGTAGCCCGTGCACCGGCAGAGGTTGCCGGAGAGCGCGTGTCGCACCTCGTCGCGGGACGGTGCAGGGGAGTCGTTGAGCAGCGCCTTTGCGCTCATCAGCATGCCCGGCGTGCAAAAACCACACTGCGCCGCGCCGTGTTCGACGAACGCGGTCTGCAGGGGGTGGAGCGTGCTGCCGTGCGCGAGGGATTCGACGGTCTCGACCTTCGCGCCGTCGGCGTCGATCGCGAGCATCAGGCAGGAGAGCACGGGCTTGCCGTCCACGAGGACCGTGCACGCGCCGCAGTCGCCCTTGTCGCAGCCCTGCTTCGAGCCTGTGAGCCCGAGGTCGTAGCGCAGGAATTCGAGCAGGGTGCGACTCGCGGGGACGGCCTTGCGGACGGCGTCTCCGTTGACGATGAGGGAGAGCGGGAGGAGGGGGAGTTCGGTCGTGGTCATGGCGTGGCGAGGAGGGCGTGCATCTCCGCCTCCGAGAGGGTGTGATTCTGCTGCTTCGCGTGCGCGAGGATGCGCGTGACGAGGTCGGGACTCGCCTCGACGCCGTGCTCTTGGAGCCAGTGGAGCACGTTGGACTTCCCGCTGAATTGCCCGACCTCGATCAGTTGACGGCGCCCGAAGACGCGCGCTGGGACGGCCGAATAGACCTTGTCCGCGAGCACCAAGTCGCCCTTTTGCTCGGCCTTGATGATCGCCGCGGCGTGCACGCCGGTGGCCGTGCGGAAGGCGTCGCGCCCCGAGAGCGGATAGCCCGGGTGAATGGGCACATCGGTATAGGCGCTGACCTTCTCGACGTACTCGAACAGACATGAGAGGTCGTGCCGCGCGGGGTCGAGCTGCTTGAGCAGATAGAGGTTGAGGAGAATCAGGTCCATCGGCGCGTTGCCGACGCGTTCGCCGATGCCGAGGCCCGAGCCGTGCACGCGATCGACGCCCCACTCGAGCGCGAAGAGGGCCGTCGTCAGCGCCTGTCCACGGTCGTTGTGGCCGTGCCAGTCGATCGCGACGGTGTCCTCGACGTCGAGGGCGCGGAGCACCCCCTGCGTGAAATCGAGCAAGTTGCGCACGCCGTCGGGGGTCGCGTGCCCGCAGGTGTCACAGATGACGAGGCGGGTCGCCCCGGCCTCGATCGCCGTGCGAAAGAGGCGATCGAGCGTCAGCGGGTGGCTGCGAGTCGTGTCCTCTGTGACGAACGACGCCGGCAGCCCAGCGGCGACGATCGCGCTGATCGCCTCGCGGGTGTGGCTGACGAGGCGGTCGAGCTCCCAGCTCTCGGCCCAGGCGCGGATCGGGCTCGAGCCGATGAACGTGGTGACCTCGATCGGCATGCCGACGCGCTGGCTGAGATCGATGATCGGCGTGATGTCGGCGAGCACCGTGCGCGCGGCACAGTTGACGCTGATCGGCAGACGCTCCTCGATGACGAAGCGCAGCAAGAGCTCGACGTCGCGGCGCGCGCGCTCGCCCGCGCCGGGCAGCCCCAGGTTGACGGCGTCGATGCCGAGGCGCGCCATCAGGCGTAGCAGCTCCATCTTCTGCTCGATGCTCGGATCGCGCACCGACGGGGACTGCAGCCCGTCGCGGATGGTCTCGTCGAGCAAGCCCGGGGGCTTGCGCAGGAGGGCGCAGCGGCGGGATTTCTCGTTCCAGTCGTAGATGCGGCTCGCGGGGTCGTCTCGGCGGTCGTCGGTCGGGGTCGAGG
>CAIUAC010000449.1 GCA_903896985.1 uncultured Sandaracinus sp. | reverse complement strand
CGTCGCGAGCTGCGCCGCCCGCAGCAGCGCCACGGGGCGCGCGCCGAGCGCAGCCGACGCGGGCGCGACCGACAGCGTCGTCTCGAGCGCGCTCACCGCCCGCGCGAGCGCCTCGTCACGGTCGCCGCGCAGCCAGAGCACCTCGGCCGCAGCCTGAGCTTGCCGCGCGAGCTCGAGCGCTTGCATCGTGTCCCGCACGCGTGCGCCTCAGCCGCGCGCCACGACGAGGCACGACACGCCGATCGGCAGGCGAACGTGCGGGATGAGATGGCGCTCGGCCGAGAGGATCGCGCCGAGCGCGCGGTTCAGCGGCGCGGGCGGGATGTGCAGGTCGGTGTCGCCGCGCCCGTCGAGGCCGAGCAGCCGCTCTCCGACGCGCTGCGCGAAGACGAGCGGAAAGAGCAGGGAGTTGTAGTAGGTCTGCGTCTCGACGCGCAGGCCCGCGCGCTCCGCGACGGACACGATCTCGGGGAGCGTGTAGCGGCGCCGGTGATGGAGCGCCTCGTCGTGCGCGTGCCAGAGCACCATCAGCGCCGGCACCGTCAGCAGCACCACGCCGCCCGGGCGCACGACGCGCCGCAGCTCGCGCGCGGCGCCGAGGTCGTCGTCGATGTGCTCGAGCACGTCGAGCGCGATGCACGCGTCGAACGCGCCGTCCGCGAAGGGGAGCGCGTTGGCGCTGCCCTGCACGATCTCGGCGTGCGGCGCCCGCTCCCGTGCCAGCGCGACCGAGGTCGGCGAGAGATCGAGGCCCGTCGCGCGCACGTCGACGGGCAGGCGGCTCAGCGTGTAGCCCGTGCCGCAGCCGACATCGAGCACGCGCGCGTTCGTCAGCTCCGGCCCGAGCGCGCGGGTGAGCACGTCGACGATCACGTTGCGCGTGCCGACGAACCAGAAGTGCCGCGTTTCTGCGGCGTGCATCTTGTGAAGCTCTTCGGAACGCACGCCGGGCCGAGCATGGAACGCCTGGCCAGGGCGCGCCAGATCGTGGCATAGACGGCCTCGATGAGCGGACTCGTGGGGCGATGGGTCGAGCATTTCACGCTGCGCAGCGCCGTGTCCGCCGCGCAGGCGGATGACGCCGCAGCGCGGGCAGAGCGCCGCGTGCTCCTCGCGCAAGCCCGGCAAAAGCTCGCCGCGGGCGACGCGCTCCGCCCGCTCGCGCAGCGCGGCGCGGCGCTGATGCTCGTCGTCGAGACGCTCGCGCTGCTCGTCGACTGCGCGGACGCCGACTCTCCGCGCGCGGCGCTCACCGCGCTCGGCGTGCAGGACGCCGACGAGGTCGCCACGCGCCTGATCGACTACGCGGGGCGCGCGCCGGTGCTCGACGCCGACTTCTCCGGTGTCGACGAGGGCGCCTACGCGCGGCTGCGTGACGCGACCACGGACGCGCTGCGCGGTGCGTCCGTGCGGGCAAGCTCCGCGAAGGCGCTGCGCAGCGTCGCGCTGACGCGGAGCCTCTCAGCGCTCGCCTTCGGGCTGATCGCGTTCCTCGTGCTCGCGCTGTTCATGCTGCCGCGCCCGCGAATCCTCGTGGAACCGTCGGCGTTCCACGGCCCCGCGTACGTCGCCGCCAACGTGCGCGACGGCGACCCGGAGACGGCTTGGCTCCTGCCCGATGGGCTCACGGGCCACCTCGATCTGCGCCTCTCGCCCGCGCGCGACGTGCACTCGGTCACGCTGCTCAACGCGCACAACGCGCCGTTCAACGACCGCGGGACGAAGGGCTGGGCGCTCGAGCTCTGGCGCGGCGCGCAGAAGGTCGCCGTGCGCGAGGGCGAGTGGGCGTTCACCCCGACGCCGCTGCCGACGGTGCTCGACCTCGCCGCGGACGACGTCGACCGCATCCGCTTCGTCGTCAAGAGCCACCACCACCTCGGCGCGGGCCTCGCCGAGATCACGTTCCGCTGAGCGCGCCCGCTGTCGTCGCTGCTGCCGTTTGGCCGCAGTCAGCGACCGCGGCCAGTGGCCGCAATCACTTCGCGGAAGTCACTTCGCCGCGGTCAGTTGCACGAGGTAGACCGGCCCGCGCGTCACCTCGAGCACGACCTCGTTGACCCCGACGCGCACGACCCCGAGGGGCAGCGTGATGCGGGTCGTCAGAAAGCCGCTCGGCGTCGCGTCGTAGCTGCCGACGTCGACGCCGTTCCAGAGCACGCGGATGCGCGCCGTCGTCGACGCCGGGGCGGCGACTCCCCCGTCGGGAGCGGGCGCGCGGAGACCCGCGTTTGGCGCCTCGCCGTCGAGCGGCGAACCCGGGCGCTGCGGGCGCAGCGACGGCAGGCGCATCGACGGCAGCAACGCGGGCGCGCTGCCCGCCCAGCGGAGCGTCACCGAGCCGACGTCGTCGGCGAAGAACGGCAAGAGCAGCCGCGCGCGCGGCGCCGTCGTCGCGCGAGCGAGCACGCCCTGCACCCGCTCGGCCTCGTCGGCGAAGCCGTCCGCGCAGTACACGTCGCCGCGCTCGCCCACGAGGTCCGCGCTCGCCTCGATCGCGCGCACCTCGCGCGTCTGGAATTCCTCGTAAAACACGCCCATCCCGCGCAGCACATCGAAGCTCGCCGGCGACGTCCGATAGCGCGCCGCGAGCGGCAACGAGCCTGGCAGCGCGAACGGGTTGCCGACGCGCGGGTAGACCGCGTCGACCAGGATGTCGAAGGTCGTGCGCCAGAACGTCGGCATCGGCGCCTCGCGATACGTCGGCAGCGTGTTGTGCGCGACGCCCCGCATCGCCGCGCCGTTCCACGCGCCGGCGACCGCGAGCACGCACGCGACGGCGATCCCCGCGAAGCGCCGCGGGCGCCGCTCGGCGTAGGCGAACAGGCGCTCCAGCGTGATCGCGGTGCCGACGGCGAACGGCAGCGCCATGTCCGTGATGCGCCGCCCGGCGAAGCCGACCGCGCCCCAGTAGTCCCAGACGGCGGCGTTGACGTACACGCCCGCGGCGACCATCAGCGCGAGCGGCAGCGCGAGCGCGCGGTGCTCGCGCCGCACGACGCCGATCACGAGGCCGACGAACGCGAGGTAGAGGATCGGCGTCCACGAGAGCAGCCCGTTGCTGCTGCCGAAGAGGAAGCCGTCCACGAAGGGATGCTCCCAGCGCATGTAGAACGGGCCCTGCGGCACCGCGAGCCACGCGCCGTACGAGCGCTTCCACGCGTACATCTGCGGGAAGAACACCAGCGCGCCGACGAGCACGAAGACCCAGCCGAGCGCGACCAGGCGCGCCGTGCCGCGCACCCGACGAAAGCGGAGCGCGGGCGCGACGAGCGCGAGCCACTCGCTCAGCGGCGCGAACGCGACCACCGCGTCCTGCGGGCGCATCAGCACGACGACGCCGAGCAGCACGCCGAGCATCGTCCAGCGCTTGAGCGTCAGCGACCCGCGCGTCGCGTCCCAGCGCTCGAGAAAGAGCGCGACCGCGAAGGCGCTCGGCGCGTGCGAATAGCTCGGCAGGATCGCGGCGTAGTACGGCAGCGCCGTCGCGAGCCCGATCGCGAGCGCGCCGAGCAGCGCGGGCCCCTCGCCGACGCGCCGCCGCGCGACGATGAACGCGAGCACCACGGTCAGCCAGCCTGCGAGGCAGGTCACGCCCATCGCGACCTCGGCCTTCGCGCCGAAGCACGCGTGCTCCGCGCCACCGACCCCGAGCGCGCGCGCGAGCAGCAGCGCCGGCGTCCACAAGAGCGCGGGGCCGACGGGCCAGGTGTTCTGCGGGCGCAGCCCGGGCTCCTTCGGCGGCGCGAGGTGCCACTGATCGCCGCAGAGCGCGTAGTCGTTCGTCAGGTCGAGGTCCCCGTCGTACGCGAGCGAGCGCGCCCACATATAGGTGTACTGCCCGTCGCCCTGCACGTGCGCCATCACGTCCTTCGAGAAGACGACGGCGTAGAGCACGCCCACGGCGACGAGCGCCGCGAGCGCGAGCGGGCTTGGCCGCCCAACGCGGCGGGTAGGTGTGCCGGACGCGAGTGCGCTCATCAGGATCTACTCGACGGAGATCTCAGCGAGCGCGCCGCCCGAGCGATGGTGACCCTTGACGAGGAAGCGCACGCGGTCCGCGCCGTCGACGCCGATGGGCACGTTCACGGGCTGCGGCGTCGGCACGAGGGTCGCGAAGCGCCCGCTGACCTTCTTCAGCAGGCGCGCGCCCGCGTAGACCTCGAGCTCGTACGCCGCCGTCGCGCGGTCGTTGAACTCGCGGTTGTGCCCGTTGACGAGCCGCACTCGGTCGACGCGCCGCGGGTGCGCGAGGCGCAGCTCGAGCACGCCCTCGGCGTTGTCCGGGAGCAGCCACTCCGTCGCGGTGTCGCCGTCGACCGCGCGCTCCGGACCGAACATCGGGTCGTTGCCGTAGACGCCCGTCGCCGTCGCGAGCACGTCCGACCCGCCGCGCAGCGCGAACCACGCGCCGACGCCGAGCCCGGCGAGCGCGACGAGCACCCAGGCGCCGCGCGACAGCCTGCGGACCGTCACGTCCCGCCGCGTCAGCACGCGCG
>CAIUAC010000448.1 GCA_903896985.1 uncultured Sandaracinus sp. | reverse complement strand
GCACGAGGCGCTGCGCGGCGACCGCGGCTCAGGCAGGCGGGCGGACGCCAGCAGCGCGTCGCGGAGCCGATGGGCCAAATGCGTGGAGCCTCTCGCGCCATGGTCCCTCCAGCGACAGGCATCGCTGAGCTTGGCGCTCAGAACCTCCAGGCTGCCTCCGGATAGCTGAGCTTTCTGGTCACGGAAGGTCATCGACGCTCCCAATCACGAACGTGGCAGCCCTCAGAGCCCTGCGCTTCCGGCGAAGCTCCGACCTCGGCTGTTCGCCGCGGTGGTCGTCGAAGCCCCCTCCAGCCCATCGCGACGACGACGTTCCGACCCGCGCCCGGGACGCGCGCTCCTACCGCGGCGCCGCGCCAAGCTCGAAGCGGAGCCGCGTCAGCCGCTCGGAGACCTCCCAGAGCGCGCGCGCCGAAGCGCGGTCGTGCGACGCCTCGCTCGAGCGGCTGACGACGGGAGGGCCGCGCAGCCCGAAGAGCCCCGTCGGGCCGACGTACTCCCCGCCGACGAGGCTCGGCTCCACGGCCGCGTAGAGCGTCGGCAGCGCGCCCATCTCGGCGCTCTGCGCGAGCACGACGTTGCCCGCGCTCATCAGCGCGCCCAGCCACGCGGAGCCGCTCATCCGCGGGCCAACCCCCGTCAGGCTCGTCGCCGAGTAGCCCGGATGACACGCGACGCTGCGCAGCGCCCTCCCCGCCTCCTTCGCGCGCCGATCCAGCTCGTACGTGAAGAGGAGGTTGGCGAGCTTGCTCATCCCATAGGCCCGCCGCTCGTCGTAGGCGCGCGGCCGCGGGATGTCCGCGAGGTCGAGCTTGCCGGCCTCGTGAAACAAGCTCGTGACGTTGACGACGCGCGACGCCTCGGCGGCGAGCAGCCGCGGCAAGAGCAGCGCCGTCAGCGCGAAGTGCGCGAGGTGGTTCGTGCCGAACTGAAGCTCGACGCCGTCGACCGTCTCGCGGTACGGGAGAAACGCGACGCCCGCGTTGTTGATCAGCACGTCCACGCGCGGGAAGCGCTCGCCGATCTCAGCCGCCGACGCGCGCACCGCCGCGAGCGAGCCGAGGTCGAGCACGACCTCCTCGACCTGCGCGCCAGGGCTCGACGCGCGGAGTTTCTCGGCAGCCGCGCGCATCTTTGCCGCATCGCGGCACGCGAGCACGACCGTCGCGCGCCGCGCCGCGAGCAGCCTCGCCGCCGCGAGCCCGATGCCGCTGTTGGCGCCCGTGATGACGAAGGTCTTTCCCGCGAGCTCTGGAACGGACTCCGCCGTGAACGCCATCTGCACCTCGCGCGGAACATACGTGAATGACGCAACGCGGCACGCTGCGGGGCGTCGCGTCTCACCCTCGGCCTTCGTTTGCACGCGCGCAAGTTGGTGCTTTTCCGCGCTTGCGGCGGGCCGAAGCGCGCCTAGAGTGCCGCGCGCGCTGGGAGCCGAATTGCCCATTCGCCGTCCCGCAATCACTGCTCGAAAAGGGAGCCACAGATGCACAAGGCAGTCGAATCGTTCATGGCGGAGTTGGTCGCGAAGAACCCCTCGGAGCCCCAGTTTCATCAAGCGGTTCGCGAGGTCGTCGAGTCCGTGATGCCGATCGTCCAGGCGACGCCCGCGTACCGGCAGGCGAAGATCCTCGAGCGCATGGTCGAGCCGGAGCGCGTGATTCTGTTCCGCGTGCCGTGGGTCGACGACAAGGGTCAAGTCCAGGTCAACAAGGGCTTCCGCGTCCAGCTGAACAGCGCCATCGGTCCCTTCAAGGGCGGGCTGCGCTTCCACGCGACCGTCACCCTCGGCGTCCTGAAGTTCCTCGGCTTCGAGCAGACCTTCAAGAACGCGCTCACCGGCCTCCCGATGGGCGGCGGCAAGGGCGGCAGCGACTTCGACGTGCGCGGCAAGAGCGACCTCGAGGTCATGCGCTTCTGTCAGGCGTTCATGACGGAGCTCTATCGCCACATCGGCCCGGACACGGACGTCCCCGCGGGCGACCTCGGCGTCGGCGGCCGCGAGATTGGCTACCTCTTCGGCATGTACAAGAAGCTGAAGAACGAGTTCACCGGCGTGCTCACCGGCAAGGGGCTCGACTGGGGCGGCTCCCTGATCCGCACGGAGGCGACGGGCTACGGCACGACGTACTTCGCGCAGGAGATGCTCGCGCTCAAGGGCGACAGCCTCAAGGGCAAGACGGTCATCGTCTCGGGCGCCGGCAACGTCGCGCTCTACACCGTCGAGAAGGTCAACGAGCTCGGCGGCAAGGTCGTCGCGATCTGCGACTACGACGGCGCCGTGCACGACCCGGACGGCATCGACGCGGAGAAGCTCGCCTTCACGAAGGACCTCGTCTTCAACCGCCGCGGCAGCCTCAAGGAGTACGCGTCGAAGTACAACGTCGCCTTCCTCGAGAAGTCGCAGCCGTGGGCGATCCCGTGCGACGTCGCGTTCCCCTGCGCGGCGGAGAACACCCTCAACGGCGACGACGCGCGCCTGCTGATCAAGAACGGCTGCATGATGGTGGCCGAGGGCGCGAACATGCCGACCACGCCGGAAGGCGTCGAGGCGTTCCTCGCCGCCAAGACCCTGTTCGCGCCGGGCAAGGCCGCGAACGCCGGCGGCGTCGCGACCTCGGGCCTCGAGATGGCGCAGAACGCCATGCACCTCTCGTGGAGCCGCGAAGAGGTTGACGGCCGCCTCCACCAGATCATGAAGAACATCCACAAGACGTGCGTGGAGTTCGGCAAGGATGGCGACTACGTGAACTACGTGAACGGCGCCAACCGCGCCGGCTTCATGAAGGTCGCGAACGCCATGCTCGCGCAGGGCGTCGTCTAGCCCCTCCCCCCCCCAACCCTCGAATCAACCAGCGCGCCCGCGGGAAACCGCCGGGCGCGCTTTGCTACCCGCAGGAGTACCCATGGCCACCAACGACCCCGTACAGACCGCCCCCGGCACGGCAGGCGGCGGCGCGCCGTGGGACGAGTTCTTCCACGACCTGATGCCGAACCGCATCCGCGAGGTGCTGCTCGTGAGCTCCCCGTACGACGCGTTCATCCTCGAGGAGGACGGGCGCCTCACGGACCGAATCTTCACCGAGTATTCGGAGCTGAACCTCTCGAACGCGCCGCGCATCACGCACGTCTCGTCGGGCGCCGCGGCGTTCAAGATCCTCAAGGCGCGGCGCTTCGACCTCGTGCTGACGATGGTGCGCTTGGCGGACACCGACGCGAGCGCGCTCGGGCGGCACGTCAAGCAGCAGCACCCGTCGATGCCCGTCGTGCTGCTCGTCCGCAGCGAGGCGGATCTCGCGCAATTCACGGACGGGCTCGATGAGACCGCCGTCGATCACGTGTTCTGCTGGACGGGCGACGCGCGGATCATCCTCGCGATCATCAAGCTCGTCGAAGACCGCCTGAACCTCGCGCACGACATGCGCGCGGGCGTGCGCGCCGTGGTCGTCGTCGAGGACTCGATCCGCAAGTACTCGTCGTTCCTGAGCATGCTGTACGCGGAGCTGATGAAGCAGTCCGAGTCTCTCGTCGCCGAGGGCCTCAACGACCTGCATCGCCTCGTTCGGATGCGCGCGCGGCCGAAGGTCCTGCTCGCGCGCAACTACGAAGAGGCGATGGCGCGCTTCGACGAGTACCAAGAGGCGATCATCGCCGTGATCAGCGATGTGCGCTTCATGCGAAACGGCGAAGAGGACCCGCAGGCGGGCTTCGACCTCGTCGCGGAGATGCGCGCGCGGGCGCCCGATCTCGCGGTGATGATGCAGTCGGCCGAGGGCGAGAACGCGAAGCGCGCCGAGGCGCTCGGCGTCGCGTACGCGGACAAGAACTCGCCGCAATTCCTCGGGGAAGTGCGCGACTTCGTGAAGGAGGCGCTCGGCTTCGGGGACTTCGTGTTCCGCCTGCCGAACCGCTGGGAGGTCGGGCGCGCCCGGCACGCCTACGAGCTCGAGCAGATGCTCGTGAAGGTGCCGGCGGAGTCCATCGCGTACCACGCGAGCCGCGACCACTTCTCGCACTGGCTGACGGCGCGCTGCATGTTCACCGTCGCCAAGCGCCTGCGCACGCGCAAGGCCGAAGAATTCAAGGGCCCGGAGGAGATCCGCGCGTTCATCGTCGCGGCCCTCGCGGACGAGCGCACGCGGCAGCAAGAGGGCGCGATCTCGGACTACTCCGCCGCCAAGCGGCAGAGCGCGTCGGCGCAGTTCATCCGCCTCGGCAAGGGCTCCATCGGTGGCAAGGCGCGCGGGCTCGCGTTCGTCGGGACGCTGATCGCGCGGCACGGGCTCGCCGAGCGCTTCCCCGGGCTCTCGATCCGCATCCCGTACTCGGTCGTCGTGCCGACGGATGAGTTCGATCGCTTCATCGAGACGGCGAAGATCCTCGAGGGCGGCTGGGCGTCGCTCAGCGAGGAGGAGATCCTCAAGCGCTTCATGGGCACGCGCCTCTCCGAGGACCTGCGCCACAAGCTGCGCCGCAGC
The DNA here is from genome assembly GCA_903896985.1 of uncultured Sandaracinus sp. GTDB lineage: Bacteria > Myxococcota_A > Polyangia > Polyangiales > JADJQN01 > CAIUAC01. The sequence goes on along the minus strand of CAIUAC010000448.1, from coordinate 5,190 downwards.
GTCGCGCAGTTCACGGGTCCGCTCGCGGTGCGCTCGTCGAGCCTGCTCGAGGACTCGCAGCTGCAGCCGTTCGCGGGGATCTACACGACGCACATGATCCCCAACAATCACCCCGACCCCGATGAGCGCTTTCGGCAGCTCTGCCGCGCCATCAAGGCGGTGTGGGCCTCGACGTACTCCGAGGACGCGCGCTCGTACATCGGGCGCACGCAGTTCTCCGTCGAAGAGGAGAAGATGGCCGTGCTGATCGAGGAGGTCGTCGGGCAGCCGCACGACGGGCGCTTCTATCCGCACATCGCCGGCGTCGCGGTCTCGTACAACTACTATCCCGTCGGCCACCAGCGCGCAGAGGACGGCCTCGCCATCGTCGCGCTCGGGCTCGGACAGACCATCGTGCAGGGCGGCGCGGCCCTGCAATTCTCGCCGAGCGAGCCCTCGGTGCTGCCGCAGTTCGGCCCCGCCGAGGACTACCTCCGGTACACGCAGAAGCGCTTCTTCGCGCTCGATCTCACGAACACCGCACCTGAGCTGACGCCGGGCGGGAGCGCCAAGGAGTACGACCTCCGCGACGCAGAGGCCGACGGCACGCTCGCGCTCGTGGGCAGCGTGTACTCCCCGGACGACGACCTCATCCGCGACAACCTCTCGATGCCCGGGCCGCGCGTCGTCACCTTCCACAACGTGCTCAAGTGGGACGCGCTGCCGCTCGCGCCCGCGCTCGCTGAGCTATTGCGCCTCTTCCGCGAGGGCTTCGGCAGCCCCGTCGAGATCGAGTTCGCCGTCGACGCGGGAGACTACGGGCAGCCGACGCCCGCCGGGCGCGCTCGCCGCGAGCCCAGCCTGCACGTCCTGCAGGTGCGCCCGCAGGCGACCCAGCTGCTCGACGGCGCGGTCGAGACGGAGGGCTTCGCGCCCGACCGAATCCTCTGCACGACGGACCGCTCGCTCGGACACGGCGTCGTCGAGGACGTCCGCGACATCGTGATCGTCAAGCGCAACGACCTGCAGCCGCACGAGACGCCGCTCGTCGCGAACCAAGTCGGCGCGCTCAACGCGAAGCTGATGGCGGACAAGACTCCCTATCTGCTGATCGGCCCGGGGCGCTGGGGCACCAGCGATCCGCGCCTCGGCATCCCGGTGCGCTGGGCGCAGATCGCGGGCGCGAAGGTCATCGTCGAGACGGTGTTCCAGGACCGCGAGGTCGAGCCCTCGCAGGCGGCGCACTTCTTCCACAACGTGACGTCGTTCCGCATCGGCTACCTGACCATCTCGAGCGTCGATCACCGCGACGACGCGCACCCGCGCGTGCTCGACGAGGCGTGGCTGAGCGCGCAGGCCGACGTCGCCGACACGGGCGAGGTGCGCCACATCCGCCTCGAGAAACCCCTGCGGATCCTGCTCGACGGACGGCGCAGCACGGCCACCGTGCTCAAGCCCACCTGAGCGTGTGACGGGCGGCGCGCGAGCAACGCGGCGCGTCGTGCGAAAGAATTGATCGCGGCTCTCGACGCCGCCCCACGCATGGGGCAGCGTAGGCCGCCATGGCGACCAGTTTCACACCGATGTCGAAGAAAATCCGCAAGGAAGACGCGCTCGAGTACCACTCGCGCGGACGCCCCGGGAAGATCGAAGTCATCCCGACCAAGCCCACCGCGACGGCGCGGGACCTCGCGCTCGCGTACACGCCCGGCGTCGCCGAGCCGTGCCTCGAGATCGCGCGCGATCCGGACCTCTCCTACAAGTACACGGCGCGCGGGAACCTGGTCGCCGTGCTCTCGAACGGCACCGCCGTCCTCGGGCTCGGCAACATCGGCGCGCTCGCGGGCAAGCCCGTGATGGAGGGCAAGGGCGTCCTCTTCAAGACCTTCGCGGACATCGACGTCTTCGACATCAACGTCAACGCGGACGACGTCGAGACGTTCTGCACCGTCGCCAAGGCGCTCGAGCCGACGTTCGGCGGGATCAACCTCGAGGACATCAAAGCCCCCGAGTGCTTCGTCATCGAAGAGCGCCTCAAGCGCGAGATGCAGATCCCCGTCTTTCACGACGATCAGCACGGCACCGCGATCATCAGCGGCGCGGCGCTGCTCAACGCGATCGAGCTCGCGGGCAAGAAGCTCGGCGAGGTGCGCGTCGTCGTCTCGGGCGCGGGCGCGTCCGCCATCGCCTGCGCGAACTTCTGGGTCACGCTCGGCGTCAAGCGCGAGAACGTGCTGATGGTCGACACCAAGGGCGTGCTCTACGAGGGGCGCACCGACGGCATCAACGAGTGGAAGGCGCCGTACGTGCGCCCGACCGATCGCCGCACGCTCGCGGACGCGATGGTGGGCGCCGACGTGTTCCTCGGCGGCTCCGTCGCGGGGCTCGTGACGCAGGCGATGCTGAAGACGATGGCCGACCGGCCCATCATCTTCGCGCTCGCCAACCCCGACCCGGAGATCAGCTACGCCGACGCGAAGGAAGCGCGCCCCGACGCCATCGTCGCGACGGGCCGGAGCGACTGGCCGAACCAGGTCAACAACGTGCTCGGCTTCCCGTACATCTTCCGCGGCGCGCTCGACGTGCGCGCGCGGCAGATCACCGAGGAGATGAAGCTCGCGGCGGCGCACGCCCTCGCGGCGCTCGCTCGCGAGGATGTGCCGGACTCGGTCTCGCGCGCGTACGGCGGCGAGCGCTTCGTCTTCGGCCCCGACTACATCATCCCGAAGCCGTTCGACTCGCGCGTGCTGCTCTGGGTCGCGCCCGCGGTGGCCAAGGCGGCGATGGACGGCGGCGTCGCGCGCGTGCAGGTCGATCTCGACACCTACCGCGATCGCCTGCAGAAGCTGCAGTCGCGCAGCCATCAGGTGATGTCCGCGGTCTTCTCGAAGACCCGGCAGAAGCCCTCCCGCATCATCTTCAACGACGGCGACCACGTGCGCGTGCTGCAAGCCGCGGCGGTGCTGCTCGACGAGGGCATCTGCGAGCCGATCTTGCTCGGCTCGCGCGCCGCGATCGAGCAGACCATCTCGGACCGGCACCTCGCCGACGAGCTGCGCAACGTCACGATCATCGACCCCGAGACGAGCGAGCATCGCGCGCGCTACGCCGAGGAGTACTGGAAGGGCCGACAGCGCCGCGGAGTCAGCCGCGACGCGGCGATGATGCGCATGGGCCTGCGGCGCTACTACGGCCCGATGATGACGCACCTCGGCGAGGCGGATGGCCTCGTCACCGGGCTCAACCTGCCCTACGCGGCCGCCATCGGCCCGGCGCTCGAGATCATCGGCGCGCGTCCCGGGCGGCGCGCCGGCGGCGTGTACGTCGTCGTCACGCGCAACGAGTTCAAGTTCTTCGCGGACTGCACGCTCAACGACGATCCGTCGCCTGAGCACCTCGCCCAGATCGCGGTCGCGACCGCCGATCTCGCGAGCTACTTCGACGTGACGCCGCGCATCGCGTTCCTCAGCTACTCGAACTACGGGGACTCCGAGACCCGTAAGGCGACGGCGAGCCCGACGCGCATGCGGCGCGCGATGGAGCTTGCGCGGCAGCTGCGCCCGGATCTCGAGATGGACGGCGAGATGCAGGTAGACGCTGCGCTCGTGCAGGAAGAGCGCGAGTCGCGCTATCCGTTCTCGACGCTCAAGGGCGACGCCAACGTGCTCATCTTCCCGAGCCTCGATGCGGCCAACATCTCGTACAAGCTGCTCTGGCGCTTCGGCGGCGCAGAGGTGATCGGCCCCATCCTGCTCGGCATGAACAAGGCCGTGAACGTGCTCCAGCAGAACGCCGGTGTGCAGGACATCGTCAACCTCGCCGCCATCACCGCGCTTCGCGCGCAGGGCGGCGAGTTCGTGTTCTGAGCGTCAGGCGCCCGGCTGCCCCGCGAGGATCGAGTCCAGCGCGGACTCGTGCTCGTAGGGGCAGCGGTCGGGCAGGCAGTGTTGCAGCCCCTCGGACGAGTACTTGGCGTAGCCGTCGGCGAAGATCGTCACTACGGTCTTGCGGCGCCCGAGTAGCTGCTGCGCGGCGAGGAAGTTGGCGCCCGACGAGCTCCCGACGCAGAAGCCGTGCGTCTGCCCGAGCCGCCGCGCGGTCGCCCGCGCAGCGTCGCTCGGCACTCGGATCACGTGGTTGATCAGCGGATTGAGCCCGCCTCGACCGTCGCCCGCGATGGCCGGAATGAAGCCGTCGCCGATGCCGTAGATCGAGTGCGCCCCGGCAGGTCCGCCGCTCATCACCGCGGACTCGTCGGGCTCGACCGCCACGATCAGCGCGCGCGGGTTGACCGCGCGGAGCGCCTCGGCGACGCCGATCAGCGTGCCTCCGGTGCCGACGCCCGCGACGAAGACGTCGGCCGTCCCCATCCCCTGCTCGGTCAGCTGCGCGAGGATCTCGGCGCCGGTCGTCTCGCGATGGCAGTCGACGTTCAGCGGGTTCGAGAACTGGTCGGGGTTGAACGCGCCGCGCTCGGCGGCGAGCCGGTCACGCACGGCGGCCGCCTCCGCGAAGCTGCCCTCCTTCGAGCAGAGCACGAGCTCGGCGCCGAGCGCGCGGATCACGTCCTTGCGCTCGTCCGTCATGTTCTCGGGCATGACGATCGTGACCTTGTAGCCCTTGCTGCGCCCGAGGTGCGCGAGCGCGATCCCCGTGTTGCCGCTCGTCGCCTCGATGATCTCCATGCCGGGCTTGAGCAGTCCGCGCTCTTCGCTCTTCTCGAGGATATAGCGGGCGATCCGGTCCTTCACGCTCCCCGTCGGCTGGGTGCATTCCAGCTTGGCCCAGATTCCCTCGACCAGAACGAGCGGCGACCTCTTCAGCTGCGGCGTAGACGGACTCATGGCTTCCCTTCGAGCGGGCGGTTGGACGCGGCGACCCTCGCGGCGCGCGATGCTACCCGTCTCGACGCGCAGGGTCGACCGCAACGGAAGGCGAAGAGCCCTTGCGCCCCGGGCAAACGGGTACAGGTGTAAAGAAGTGAAATCGGCGGAACAGCAGCCCCCTTCTTCCGGCGAGCCCGCGCTCGAGGCCGCGACGCCTTCGCGCGCGGTCGTGGCCGCGACTCCCATCTTCATAGGGGTGCTCGAGCTCGACGGGCGCCTGCGCGAGGCGAACCGCGCGGCGCTCGACTTCGTGGGCGCCGCGCCCGAGGAGGTCATCGGGCTGCCTTTCGCCGACACGATTTGGTGGCGAGACGATCTCGACGGG
>CAIUAC010000447.1 GCA_903896985.1 uncultured Sandaracinus sp. | reverse complement strand
CGTGCAGCACCTGCCGGTCGAGATCGCCCTGCGCCGCGCGCCCCGGCGGGTCGTGCAGGAACGTCTCGCGCCGCGCGCCGACGAGCGTCTCGATGCTCCAGCCGAGCGCGTCGCTCTCGTCGTCGTCGCCTGCCGCGCCATCCTCGCCCGGGTCGTCGCTCGCGGCCGGGTCGCCGCCGCCTCCGACCTCGCTGTGCCGACGCAGCCCGAGCCAGCCGTGCGTGACGAGCACGCCGTCCCACGGGTCCTCGTTCTGCTCGTTGAAGCCGTAGACGAGCGCGTTGACGGAGAAGCTCCACGGGCCAGGCAGGAACGCGTAGTCGAAGCGCACGCTGCCGCCGCGACGATTGCCGATCGCGCGCACGCGCTGCAGCCCGTCGAGCTCGAGCGTCGGCAGGCTCGAGTAGATGCGCCAATTCTCGAGCGGCGTGGTCGAGGTCGCCACGAGGTAGTTCCGGTAGTCGACCCACTCCGCGAGCAGCGTGATGCGCTCGAGCTGGAGCTGCGCCGAGCCGTAGACCGCGCGCCCGTATTGGTGAGTCTCGCCGCGGAAATTGGTCGCGGTGCGGCGGAGCGCGTTCGCCTCGACGTAGAGCGCGAGCTGCCCGTCGATCAGCGCGGGCGCCGACGCGTGCCAGCCGGCGACGTCGACGCTGCGGTCACGTTCGACGTCGTCCTGCGCGTCCTCGAACCAGAGGCGCGTGGCGTGAAAGCCGAGCTCGAGATCCTGCATCGCGCCGAGGCGCATCCCGAACTCGCCGCCGACGACGACGTCGGTCGGCTCCTCGATGAAGGCGAGGTTCGTCGGATCGAGGTTCTGCGGGTTCGCGACGCCGCCGACGACGCGGGCGTAGAGCTTGTCGCCCTCGTAGGCGACGCGCCCGCCGCGCAGCGTGTTGTCGAGCCCGACCAGGTCCGCCTTGCGGAACGAGAGCGCGAGCCCGCGGCCGAGCACCGCGTAGTGATCGCCGAGCACGACGCTCCACTCGCCGTGATCCCAGCGGAGCGCGACGCGCTCGGGGCGGTAGTCGTTCGAGAGAAAGCAGAGATCGGCGTCGTCGACGCCGCACGCTTGATGCAGCGAGACGCCGTGATCGAAGAAGAACGGCTGAAAGCCGTCGAGGCGCACCTCGAGGCGCACCTCGTCGGACGAGAGCGAGAGATCGAAGCGCTGCTGCAGCGACAGGAAGTCGTCGTCGTAGTGCTGGTCGGTCGGCTCGACGCCGCTGTAGTTCTGGCCGCGAAAGCGAGCCGTCGTCGTGCTCGTCATCGAGAACGTCGTCGGACCGACGAGCGGCAGCCGGAAGGTCAGCGGACCGAGGTCCTCGTCTTCGGCGTCGGCGTCAGCGGCCGCGTCGACAGCGTCGGCGGCCGTGTCCGCGGCAGCGTCCGAGTCGTCACCGGCGGCTTCCGCGACGGCGTCCGGCGCCGCGGCCGTGTCGCCTGCCGGCAAGGGCTCGTCCTGCGCGCTCGCGAGGGACGGAACGGCGACGGCCGCGAGGAGCACGAAGCCCATCGCGGCCGTGAGCCGACTTGCGTGGAAGGAGGGTCGCTCTCCGCTCATCACGGAGTCGCGAGGAGCTGGTCGAGCTTCGCGCGAAGCGAGGCGAGGCCGTCCGTGGTGCCGTACTCGCGGAACACGATCGTGCCCTGGTTGTCGACGATCACGGTCGCGGGCAGTGAGCCGGCCGGGAAGTAGATCTGCGTCAGCTGCGCGGGGTCGTTGAGCTCGACGTTCGTCAGGCCGTACTCGTCGACCCACGCCTGGCAGTAGGCGCCGGAGGCCGCGTGATAGGTCTCGTCCTGGAACATGACCTGCAGCAGGCGGATGCCGCGCGGCTCGTACTCGACCTGCAGCGCGTGAAGCTGGCTCGTCTCGTAGCGGCAGGGATTGCACCAGCCGGCCGCGATGCTGAGGATGGTGTACTTCGCGCCGCAATAGTCAGCGTTGTAGAACGCGTACGGATCCCCGCCGCAGGTGTCGAGCGTCAGCGGCTTGAACTTCGAGCCCTCCCGCGTGCCGAAGCCCGACGTCGGCACCGTGGCGCCCGTCGTGCAGCTGAGCGGGCCGCCCGCGTCGACGTCGCCGCCGAGATCGACGGTGATGCCGGCGTCCGTCGCCGCCGGTGTGGTGTCGTCACCGCAACCAGCGAGGCCAGCGAGCGCTGCGAGCACGAGCATGGGAGTGAAAGCGGACTTCGACATGACTACCTCTTGGAGCAGGGTCGCGCGCCTCGGAGGCGTGCAGTGCGGGATGGGAATAGGGTCGCACGCCTTGGGGGCGAGCAGAATCGAGAAGTATCAGAGCGGCGCGCAGACGGCGCGGGAGCCCGACACATCGCAGCCGTAGCCGGCGGGGCAGCCCGCGGTGTCGCAGTTCGTGATCGGATAACAGACGCCGTTCATGAACGTCTTGGAGTCGCCGCTCTGAAGGCCGAAGGTGCGGAAACAGAAGTAACCCTCGTCTCGGCGACAGTCGCTGTCGACGGTGCAGCCGTCGTAGCAAGCGCCGAGATCGCCCTCCGCCTGCCCAGCGATCGCGGGGAAGCAGACGGCGTCCCCGGTGCAGGTGCCCGTCGGGAGCGTGTCGCCCGCGAAGAGATCGTTGCCGTTGTAGCCGGGGGGCAGCACGCAATAGGAGATGCAGTAGCCGCCGTTGTTGCCGGTGGGCGCGCCCGAGGAGGTCTCTTGGAGGCAGATGCCGGTGAGGCAGTCGGCGTCCCGCGCGCACGACTCGCCGTAGCTGCTGCCGGTCGTCGGCACGGTGCCCGTCGCCACACAGCGCCCCGAGATCTCGTTGCACTCGGCGCCCTCGCCGCACTCGGCGTCCGAGGTGCAGAGCCCGATGCAGCGCCCGCCGCTCGGCGGATAGCTGCCCTCGCAGGTGTAGTCGTTGCGCCCGCAGTCGATGCCGTTGAGGCAGTTCTGCTCGCAGTAGGACTGTGTCGCACCCGTCTCGCGCAGGCAGTGATGATAGGTGTAGCCGTCATCGCACTGCGAGCGGTCGACGCACGGCACGGTGCAGCTTCCGCCGGTGTAGCCGGTGCTCGAGCGGCGACACACGGCGCCCTCGCCGGGGCACTGCGAGTCCATCACGCAGGGCCCAAAGAGCACGCTCGGCTGCGGTCCGAGGTCTGGCTGCCCGAGGTCTGGCGGGCCCGCGTCGGTCATCGGCGAGTCATCGTCGCCACAAGCAGCGAACAGCACCAGGACGAGCGAGCAGGCGGTGAGAGAGCGGAGGGGGAGGCGCATCGGGAGAGGCGATGGTTCCGCTTGCCCGCTCAGATGTCAATCTACACCTCGCAAGAGCTGCATTTTCGGGCATGATGGGCGGCGGCGCGCGTGGCGCGTGCCCCCTCCCCATGGATGTCATGAACCCTCGCGCACGCCTCTCGACTCACTCCTCGCTCTTGACCCTCGTGGCTGCAGGCTGTCTCTGCGCGCTCCCTGCGTGCGGCGATGACGACGTGACGCCGCCCGTCCCCGACGCCGGTCCCGACGATCTCGGCGCTCCCGATCTCGGCCCGCCCGACCTCGGTCCGGTGTATCCCTCGGGCGGGACGTGCGCGGATCCGCACCTGCTCGTCGGCACGCCGACGGGCGACGTCAGCGTGGCGTTCAACACGACGGGCGAGCCGTCAGGGCAGCGCGACATCGGCCTCTCCTGCGGCAGCCAAGAGGCCCCGCGCTGGGCGCCTCAGCACATCGTGCAGTACACGGTGCCAGGCAGCGGCCTGCAGCGCGTCGACTTCTCGACGATCAGCTCAGGCACCGGGCGCCGCGTCGACACCATCGTGCAGGTGCGCACGACCTGCGACGAGATCCCGGGGATCTTCCCGCCGAACTGCTTCGACAACACCTCGGGGACGGAGCTGCGCGCGAGCGGTTCGACGAACGCGATGGGCGGCGAGACGCTCTACTTCGTCGTCACCACGTTCGAGGCGACCGCCGCGACCGGCTGGAGCGACCGCGGCCCGATCGAGCTCACGGTCAGCTCGCGGAGCGCGACCCCGCCGACGATCACCGAGGGCACGGCGTACCGCATCGGCACGCGCGTCGAGTTCAACGCGACCGGCATGGACCCGGACGGCGACGCGGCTGGCGTGCACGCGGCCTTCCTCGACGCGGCGGGCAATCCCGTCGACCTCAGCAACAACGGCACGACCGACGAAGGCGACGTGCCCTCGCTGCAGTTCGCGACCTCGGTCGCGGGGATGACGACGTTCAGCGGCACCTCGGTCTTCGAGGGGCTCACGGCCTACATCGAGGGCGCACCGACGCGCGCGACGCAGGTCGAGCTCAGCGTGTTCGACCAGGGCTTCGCGCTGAGCTCGGCGCTGCGCGTGCCGCTGACGACGCTGACCGAGGTCGGCACGGGCGAGGCCTGTGACACGCTCAGCCGCTGCCGCGCGCCGCTCACCTGCGACGCGGGCGCCTGCGCCGTGCCGCCGGCGTTCGCAGCGCTCTGCGGGGCTGCGACGACGATCATGGTCGCCGAGCCGACGACGACGACGACGACCGGCACGGCGTCCGGCACGGCGGGCGCGGGCACGAGCAGCTTCGCGCCCTCGCGCTGCCTCAACCCGGACGGCTCGATCCTCCCGGCGACGGGCGGCGAGAAGCTCTTCACCTTCACGGTGACGGCCGCGAACTTCGATCTCACCGCGACGACGGATGTCCCCGGGACGGGCGCGATGGAGGACACGATCCTCTACGTGCGCTCGAGCTGCGCGGACCCGGGCAGCGAGTTCGCGTGCAACGACGACATCAACTACTCGGCCGGCAACGCGCGCTCGCGCATCGAGCGCCAAGACCTGACGCCCGGCACGTACACGATCTTCGTCGAGCCCTTCGCGACGGCGTCGTCCGGGCCCGGCAGCACGACGTTCAGCCTCTCGGTCAGCCTGCGCCCCGTGCTCGCGACGGGCGCGGCGTGTGACCCCGCGCAGGTGCAGAACCGCTGCGGCGCGGGCGCCTGCCCCGCCGGCGCGACGCCGACCTGCCCGTGACCCGCGCGCGAGAGGCTCACGCTCTCGCTGCGCATCTCCACACCGCGCTCGCGGGCGGGCTGTTCGCAGCCTCGCTCGCGGGCGTCGTGCTTTGTGGCTGCGGCGCCAAGAGCGGGCTCGAGATCGCGACGCGCGACGCGGCGGCGGTCGACGCGCCGACGCTCGACGCTGGACCTCCGGACGAGGGCACACCCGACGAGGGCGCGACGGTGCTCGACGCGGGCTGCCGCCGCGACGAGGACTGCGCCGACGACCTCGCTTGCACGCGGACGCGCTGCGGCTCGGGCGGGCTCTGCCTCGTCGTGCCGGACGACGTGAGCTGCGGCGACGGGCTGTTCTGCACGGGGGTCGAGCGCTGCGACGTGCACACGGGCTGTGTGCCGCCGACGCCGCCCTCGTGCGCGGACGCCATCGACTGCAGCGTCGACGTCTGCGACAGCGTCATCGACGGCTGCACGCACACGCCCGACGACACGCGCTGCCCGCTCAGCCATCGCTGCGATCTCGTCCGCGGCTGCGTCGCGCGCGTGCTCGCGATCGACGTCTCCGGTGGGCTCTGGGACGTCGAGGTGCCGGGCGCGGAGATCACCTCGCTCGGCACCACCGACCGCACGCTCGCAGACATCGCGCTCGCGAGCGACGGCACGTTCTACGGCGCGAGCTTCGGGGAGCTCGTGCGCGTCAACTCGACGAGCGGCGCGACGACGCCCGTCGCGTCGGTGCTCACCGGCACCTTCAACGCGCTCGACTTCGGACCGGACGGGCAGCTCTACGGCGCCGGGCGCGATCAGATCGTGCGCATCGACGTCGCCTCGGGCGCCGTCGACTACATCGCGGTGCTGCCGTCGGGCTACGAGTCGAGCGGCGACCTCGCGTTCTTGCCCGATGGGCGGATGCTGCTCACGGCGACGCGCAGCGGCAGCACATCTGTCCCCGACGACCTCTTCGAGCTGCGACTCGACGGGCGCGCGCCGCGCCTCGTCGGCCCGATGGGCAGCCCGTGCGTGTGGGGCCTCGCGGCGTTCGGCGCGACGGTCTACGGGCTGACGTGCCGCGGCGAGGTGCTGCTCGTCGACCCGGCGACGGGCGGCTCGCGCGTGCTCTCGCGCGCAGCGGCGCGGTTTGGTGGGGCAGCGGCGAGGTGAGGTAGAGGGGCTGGCGCGGCGTTCACGTCGGGAAGCGCGGCGGCCTCGCGCGGCCCGCGTATACTCCGCGCCGTGCGCCCCGGAGACGTCGTCGCTGAACGCTTCGAGCTCGAGCGCAAGGCGGGCTCAGGCGGCATGGGCACCGTCTACGCGGCGCTCGATCGGCTGACAGGCGCGCGGGTCGCGCTGAAGGTGCTGCACGTCCTCGACGCGGCCGATCTCCAGCGTTTTGCGCGGGAAGCCGAGGTGCTCGCGTCGCTCACGCATCCAGGCATCGTCGCGTACATCGCGCACGGGGCGACGGGCGCAGGCGTGCCCTGGCTCGCGATGGAGTGGCTCGACGGCGAGGACCTCTCGGCGCGGCTCGCGCGCGGCACGCTCAGCGTCGCGGAGGCCGTCGCGTGCGTGCAGAGCGCGGCGGAGGCGCTCGCCGTCGCGCATCGCCGCGGCATCGTGCACCGCGACGTGAAGGCGTCGAACGTGTTCCTCGTCGCGGGCGACGTCACGCAGGTGAAGCTCGTCGACTTCGGCATCGCGCGGCTCGCGCGCGGCGCCCGCGGACCGACGCGCACGGGCATCATCGTCGGCACGCCGCACTCGATGTCGCCCGAGCAGGCGCGCGGCGAGCGCACCGTCGACGCGCGCACGGACGTCTGGGCCCTCGGCTGCTTGCTGTTCGAGGCGCTCGCCGGGCGCCCGCCGTTCGACAGCGAGAGCGCCGTCGGGGTGCTCGCGAAGCTCCTGCTCGACGAGCCCGCGGACCTCCGCGCGCTCCGCGCAGACGTGCCCGCAGCGCTCGCGGAGCTCGTCACGCGCACGCTCCAGAAGGACCCCGACGCGCGCTTCGCGGACGGCGCCGCGCTCGCCCGCGCCCTCGCGGACCTCGGCGCGGACGCCCCCGACGCGACGGCGAGCGACCGAGCGCTGACCGGCGCGCTCGGCACCGACGAGCAGCGGCTCCTCTGCGTCGTGCTCGCGGGCGGGCTCGACGGCGCGGTCGCTGATGACGAGGGCACCGCCGCGACGCTCCACGCGGACGTCGCGCAGTTGTCCGCAGCGCTCAGCGCGCGCGACGCGACGGCGCCAGGCTCGAGCCCGACGTCGGAGGGCGCGGGGCTCGACGCGGCGTCGCTCCACGCGGCGCTCCGGGAGACCGTGGCAGCGTACGGCGGGCGGGTCGAGCTGCTCGGGCGCGGGGCGCTCGTCGCGACGATGGGTGACGGCGGCACGCCGGTCGATCAGGCGACGCGGGCGGCCCGCTGCGCGCTGGCGATGCACGCGCTCGCCCCGACGCTGCCGCTCGCGGTCGTCGCGGGACGCGGCGTGCGCGGCGCGCGCGTGCCGATCGGCGAGGTCGTCGAGCGGGG
>CAIUAC010000446.1 GCA_903896985.1 uncultured Sandaracinus sp. | reverse complement strand
TGCGCGTGCTGCCGCGCGGCGTTCGGGCGCGCGCGGCGAGCGTGGTCGAGGCGCTGCCCGCGGGCGGGCTGACGCGCGCGACGCTGCTCCGCGCGGTGCTGCTCGGGCTCGCGGGGCATCTCTGCGTGTCGGCGGTGTTCGTCGCGACGGGGACCGCGCTCGGCGTGCCCGTCTCGAGCGGGACGCTGCTCGTCGTCGGCAACGCGATCGTCGTCGCGACGCTGCTGCCCATCTCGATCTCCGGCGTCGGCGTGCGCGAGGGCGTCGCCGTCGTGCTGCTCGCGCGGGTCGGCGTATCGGCGACCGACGCGACGCTGCTCGCGCTGCTCGGCTACCTCACCGGGCAGCTTCCGGCGCTGCTCGGCGGGCTGCTGACGCTGACGCCCGCGCCCGACGCGCGACGCCGCGGCGCCCCGCGCGCGCCCGCCGGGAACTTGCCCACGGCTTGCCCGACGGGGTAGCCGCGCCTATGCCGTCCGACCGCCGTATGGACCCGAAGCGCAAGCAGCTCCTCCTCACGCTCCTCAAGGTCGTCGTCGCCGTCGGGATCTTCGCGTACCTCGGGCGCGAGCTCACCCACAAAGAGAACATCGGCGCGCTCCGCGAGCGCCTCGCGAACCTCTCCTGGGGCTGGGTCGCCGTCGCCGCCGTGATCCAAGCGCTCGCGATCGGCTGCAGCATCGCGCGCTGGCAGCTGCTCCTCCGCGGGCAGGGCGTCCGGGCGCCGCTCTCGCACCTGTTCTCCGCGTTCATGTCGGGGCGCTTCCTCAGCGCGATCTCGCCGGGCGGCTGGACGGGCCTCGACGCCTACCGGATCTTCGACATCGCGTCGCGCACGAAGAAGAGCGCGCGCGCCGTCGCCACCGTCGGCATCGACAAGCTGCTCGGACAGGCGGCCCTCGGCAGCGTGATCGTCGTCGCCGCGAGCGCGTTCGGCGTGCCGTACCTCGGCGTCGCGAAGGTCGCGATGCTCGCCGCGGCCTTCCTCGGGCTGATCGTCACGATCTTCGCGCTGCTGCTCCGCCCGACGCTCTTCCGCACGCTCTCCGCGCGCCTCCCCGCGAAGGTCCGCACGCGCCTGCAGACGATGGTGGACGCGGTCAGCGCCTATCAGGGCAAGGGGCGGCTGCTCCTCGGCGCGTTCGGGCTCTCCTGGGGCACGCACCTCTTCACGAACCTGATCACCGTCGCGGCGGCGTTCGCGCTCGGGCTGCGCGTCTCGCCGGGCGAGGTGTTCTTCGTCTCGACGATGATGGTGATCGCGACGCTGCTGCCGATCTCGCCGAACGGCATGGGCCTGCGCGAGGCGGCCGCCGTCTACCTGTTTGGGCAGGTCGGCATCGGCGCGGGCGAGGCGGTGCTCGTGCCGCTCCTCTACTTCGCGATCGACATGGCCTTCAGCGCGGCGGGCGGCGTGTTCTTGCTGCTGCCGAAGCGCGAGCCGGCGATCGTGGTGGAGGACGCAGAGCGGGAAGATCGGGCGAACGCGGAGATCCCGCTCGCGGCCCCGACGACCTGGCCGACGCTCACGCGCGGGCTCTCGCTCGGGCTCGGCGCGGGGCTCTTCGCGGGGCTGCTCGTGGGGCTCGCGGAGGCGGGCGTGATCATCGCGTCGTCGGGCGGGCGCGCGGAGCACACCGTGCTCGCGTACGGCGCCGTCGTGTACGCCGTGCTGCTCGGCCTGGGCGGCGCGTGCGGTGGGCTCGCGCTCGCGTGGAGCGGGCGCGTGATGCAGCGCGAGGCGTTCGAGGAGAACCGCGCGTTTGGGCTCTGGGTCGGGCTGCTCGTCGCGGCGCCGACGCTCGCGCTCGGCGCGTTCCGCGTGCGGCGCGACGTGTTCCAAGA
>CAIUAC010000445.1 GCA_903896985.1 uncultured Sandaracinus sp. | reverse complement strand
CGCGCTCAGCCAACGCCAACCGGCGCCTCCCGTGCCCGCCGCGCCCCCCCGTACTACGCTCCCGGCCGCCGATGTCCCTCCTCGACGCCGCACGCCATCGCCTCGAAGCCCTCGCGCAGGCTGGGCTACTCCGCACTCCCCCGGAGATCACCTCGCCGCAGGGCCCGTTCGTCACCGTGGACGGGCGCCGACTCCTCTGCCTCTGCTCGAACAACTACCTCGGCCTCGCCGACGACCCCCGCCTCGTGGAGTCACTGCAGCGCTCCCTGACCCAGGATGGCGCCGGCGCCGGAGCCTCACGGCTGATCAGCGGCACGATGAGCGCCCACCGCGCCGCAGAGCGCGCCCTCGCCGACCTCGTCGCCCTACCCGCGGCGCTCTTCTTCGCGTCCGGCTACGCAGCGAACGTCGGCGCGCTCCAGGCGCTCTGCGGCCCGGGCGACGTCATCTTCTCTGACGCGCTCAACCACGCGAGCCTGATCGACGGCTGTCGCCTCAGCCGCGCGCGGGTGGTCGTCTTCCCGCACGGCGACCTGGGCGCCCTCGCCGACCTGCTCCGCTCGGAGCGCCCGCTCGGCGCCCAGGCGGTGATCGTCACGGAGACCATCTTCTCGATGGACGGCGACGTCGCCGACCTCCGAGCGCTCCGCGCTCTCGCCGACGCGCACGACGCGGCGCTCTTCGTAGACGAGGCCCACGCGCTCGGCGTCTTCGGTCCCCAAGGCGGCGGCTACGCCCGCGCCGTCGGCGTCGTCCCGGACGTGCTCGTCGGCACCCTCGGCAAGGCGCTCGGCACGGCGGGCGCCTTCGTCGCCGCGGCCCCAGAGCTGGTTCGCCTCGTCGAGAACCGCGCTCGGAGCTTCGTCTTCTCGACCGCCACCCCACCTTCGCTCGCCGCCGCCGCCGTCACCGCGACGGAGCTCGTCCGTGATGCAGACGCCCGTCGCGCGACGCTCCTCTCCCACGCCGCCCACCTGCGCCAACGCCTTCGCGCGCTCGGCTACGCGGTGCCCGACGGGAGCACGCCCATCGTGCCCGTCCTCCTCGGCGACCCCGCCACGACCGTCGCCGTCGCGACCGCGCTGCGGGCCCACGGCAGCTTCGTCCAGGCGATCCGCCCACCGACCGTGCCCACCGGGACCAGCCGACTGCGCGTCGTGCCGATGGCCACGCACACCCGCGCCCAGCTCGATGAGGCGCTCGAAGGCTTCGCTGCCGTCCGCGAGCTCGCGGGCATTCGACCCGGCGCCGCGCCCTCCGCGCCGCGGACCCCGGACGAGGAGCGCCCGTGATCCCGGGCCTGTTCATCGCCGGCACCAGCACTGGCGCCGGAAAGACCTACGTCGCGCGCGGACTCGCCCGAGCGCTCGTTTCACGTGGCACGCACGTCGCCGCCCTCAAGCCCCTCGAGACCGGCTGCCTGGACGGCCGTGCGCTCGACGCCCGCGCGCTCGCCCAAGCCGCGCGACGGCCGACCCTGGCGGACGCCCCCGGCCTCTACCGCGCGCGCGTCGCTGCGGCGCCCTACGCCGCGACGCTCTCCGGCGAGGCACCGGTTCCAAGCACCCGCGCGCTCGTGCGCGCGATCGCCGACGCGTGCGCCGGCTCGACCCACGCGGTGATCGAGGGACTCGGCGGGCTGCTCGTTCCCCTCGACCATGCGCGCACCACCGCGGACCTCGTCCGGGCCCTGCGCGTCCCGATCGTCCTCGTCGCGCCGGACGTCCTCGGCGTGCTCTCCCAGGTGCTCGCGCTCGACCTCGCCGCCCGCGCGCTCGGGCTACCCCTCGCTGCGATCGTCTTGTCGCGGCACGGCGCTGGGGACGTGTCCCGAGAGTCGAACGCCCAGATCCTGCGCGAGCGCCTCGACGCGCGGGTCCTGACGCTCGACCCTTGTGCCGACGACGACGACGCCCTCGCGGAGGCGATCACGCGCGCCGGCATCGCGGACCTGCTGACCTGAAGACGCTCGTGCGCCCGACGCCGACGCGTCGGGCCCCACGTAGACGCTGCCTTCTGGCCGCTATCACCGCAAAACAACCGCGTCGAAGGACGTCGCTCGCACGACGCCCCTCGGCGAGACTCACTCGAACGCGGCCTGACCCGTGATGTCCTGCCCGACGATCAGCGTGTGGATGTCGTGGGTGCCCTCGTACGTGATGACCGACTCGAGGTTCATCATATGACGGCCCACGGGGTACTCGAACATGATCCCGTTCGCGCCGAGGATGTCGCGGGCGACGCGGGCGATGTCGAGCGCGATCTTGACGTTGTTGCGCTTCGCCAGGGAGATCTGCGCCGGCCGGAGCTTGCCCGCCTCCTTCAGCCGCCCCATCTGGAGCGCCAAGAGCTGCGCTTTGGTGATCTCGCTTACCATCTCGACCAGCTTCGCCTGCACCAGCTGGAAGCCCGAGAGCGGGCGCCCGAACTGCAGACGACTCCCGGCGTAGTCGAGCGCCGTCTCGTAGCAGCTCATCGCCGCACCGACCGCGCCCCAGGCGATGCCGTACCGCGCCTGCGAGAGGCACGAGAGCGGGCCCTTCATGCCCTTGACGCCCGGGAGGATCGCGTCCTCCGGGAGCTCGCAATCCTCGAGGATCAGCTCACCCGTCACGCTCGCGCGCAGCGAGAACTTGTCCTCGATCTTGCGCGTGGTGAGCCCGGGCGTGCCCTTCGGCACGAGGAAGCCGTGCACGACGCCGTCGAGCTTCGCCCACACGACGCAGACGTCGGAGATGGTCGCGTTCGTGATCCAGCGCTTGGTGCCGTTCAGCCGATAGCCGCCGCCGCTGATGCGCTCGGCGCGGGTCAGCATGCCCGTCGGGTTGGAGCCGAAGTCCGGCTCGGTCAGGCCGAAGCAGCCGATGATCGTGCCGCCGGCCATGCCGGGCAGGTAGCGCTCCTTCTGCGCCTCGGAGCCGAACGCCCAGATCGGATACATGACGAGGCCGCTCTGCACGGAGCAGAACGAACGAATTCCGGAGTCGCCGCGCTCGAGTTCCTGCGTCGCGAGCCCGTAGGCGACGGCGCCCATGCCGGCGCAGCCGTAGCCGGTGAGGCTCGCGCCGAGGAGCCCGAGCTCCGCAAACTCGGGGATCAGCTCCAGCGGGAAGGACCCTTCTTGATAGTGCTTTCCGATGATGGGAACGATCTTCGCCTCGACGAAGCGGCGCACGCTCGCGCGCACGAGCTTCTCTTCGTCGGTCAGCAGATCGTCGATGCCGTAGAAGTCGACCCCTTGGAACGCCATACCGTGCCTCCTCGCGAGGTTGCTCGCGACGCGTTCCTTAGCACTTGCGGCAGTCGAATGCGCGAGTATAGTCGGCGCCTTCGTTTCGGGGATGTAGCTCAGCTGGGAGAGCGCTAGATCCGCACTCTAGAGGTCGCAGGTTCGATCCCTGTCATCTCCACCGCCGAAGACTGAGGCTGCGCCAAAAGCGCAGCCTCTTTGCTTTCCGTCGCTGTAGCCCGGCGCCCCCATTTTACAGGGCTCCGCGCGTGTCCGACGGCGTGCGGCCCGCCCGGGCGCTCAGCGCCCGATCAGCGCCCACACGATCTCGAAGAGGATCAGCAGCACCACGACGAGCTCGAGCAGGTTCGCGCGGCGCGCGTGCGCGTCGG
>CAIUAC010000444.1 GCA_903896985.1 uncultured Sandaracinus sp. | reverse complement strand
GGGATGTGCACGTCGATCATCAAGAAGTCCTTGGCGACGAGCGCGGCGTGCAGCTCTGCGGCGGTCATCACGCCGAGCGACGCGGGCCCTGCGTCGAGCGCGCCCGCGTCCGACCCACCCGCGTCGGGTGCTCCCGCGTCGAGCGCGCCCGCGTCCGACTCACCCGCGTCGGGTGTCCCCGCGTCGAGCGCGCCAGCGTCCGACTCGCTGGCGTCGAGCGCGCCAGCGTCGAGCGCAGCGGCGTCGAGCGGTGCCGGCGATGGGTCGTCGCCGCAGGCTGAGAGCAGGACTGCGAGCAGGACTGCGAGCAGGATCAAGCCAGAGGTTCGCGCCATGGCCGCCAACCTACGCTGCGCGCGCCGCGGTGCCAGCCTGCGAACGCGCGGCTCAGTCGCCTGCAAGCTCCACGTCGGTCACCCACAAAGAGCCCTTCGGATGCCCGTCGACGGGCATGAGCAGCTCGATCGACGCGAGATGGTGCAGATCGAGCGCGGGCGCGACGCGTCGCAGTTCGTCGAGCCGCACGCGCACGGTCGAGAGCACCTCGAGCGGCGAATTCGAGGTGTAGGCGACCGGCACTCGGCCGACCGTCGAGGCGAGCACCTCCGCTGCGTGACCCGACGCGTCGCTCACCCGAATCGTGAAGTCGTGGTCGGGGAGCCCGGCGTTGATGGTCGCGAGGCGCGACGCGAAGCGCAGCGAGAGCGCGGTGTGCGCGCCGACGTCGAGCGAGCCGAGGCCGAAGCTCGCGTCCGCCGCGACGTCCTGCCACGCGAGTCGCGCGCCCGTGACGAGGTGCGGGAACGAGCTCGCGCAGGTGTCGGCGCAGTCTGCCGCCGCCGTGAAGCCCGTGAACGTGCTCGGCGCGCCGCTCTCCGTCGTCGCCATGCTCGTGAAGCGATCGACGACGGTGCGACCGGCGGAGGCGTAGGACCAGCGCAGATCGAGCTCGCGTCCAGCCCAGAAGTCCATCAGCGCAGGAGAGCCTTCTTCGTTGCGCACATAGGGCGGTGTGCCGGTGTCGAGCACCGTCGCTGCGAGCCAGTCGGCGAGCGTGACCTCGAGCATGCCGCGCTGCGCTGGCGCGCCGACGAGGCCCGTCGTGCAGACAGAGCTGGCGTCGTTCTCGTCGAAGCGCCACTCGGTGTTGAAGAAGTTGTGATTGGCCCCGATGATCAGGACCTGCGCGCGCGTGAACGGCGTCGGCGTCGCGAGCCCACGGTCGTACATTCGGAGCCCCTCGAGGGTCGTCACATCGCCGTCGCAGCTCGGCAGGAGCACCGCGTAGGGGACTCCTGAGGGCGTGTTCGCGTGGTAGTCGGTCGGCGCGATCGCGAACACGCTCGCGAGAGACACGCCCGCGATCGGCGTCGCGAGGAGCGCGCTCGGGACCTGCGACACGGCCTCGCCGCCGCGAGAGTGCCCGACGAGCGCGACGCGACTGAGGTCCACCGCGCCGAGGTAGCGCCCCGCGAAGGGCGCATCGGCGGTCGACGCCCAGCGCTGCCAGCGGCGGAGGTGCTCGAGGAGCAGCTGCGTGCGCTCGGGGATGAAGTCGTCGCGACAGTTGAGCGCGTTCGCGCTCACGCTGACGGTGACGTAGCCCGACGCCGCGAGCGTCTCCATCAAGTAGACGTAGCCCTCGGCGTTCGGCGTCGTCATGTAGCCGGGCTCGGTGCACGCGTACTCGGTGACCGTCCCGCACTCGTCGTCGCCAGCCGGAGGACGGCAGTTGCCGTGATTGCCGTGGAGGAAGACGACGAGCGGAAACGGCCCATCCATGAGCTCGCTCGGCGCGCGCACGACGCCGTAGAGCGTCGTCGGAAACCCGAGCGTGGGCACGCTCTGCGTCGGCAGCTGATAGTGGTCGGCGGCGATCGAGAGGACCCGCACCACGCCCGTCTCGCCGCCGCGCTCGCCCGCCGCGCCACGCGCAAAGACGCGATAGAACGCCCCCGGCGAGGGCACCGCAGGATCGGTGTAGGTGACCGCCGTCGCGGGGATGCGCGCGACCTCGGCGAAGGGCCCCGAGGCGCTCGAGGCGCGCTCGACGACGAGGTTCTCGACGTCCGCCCCGCCGCTCGCGCCCCAGCCGAGCGTGACCTCCGTGCGCCCCGGGCGGGTCAGCGTCGCGGAGAGGATGCGCAGCCCCGTCGGCGCGAACAACTCGAAGAC
The DNA here is from genome assembly GCA_903896985.1 of uncultured Sandaracinus sp. Taxonomy (GTDB): domain Bacteria; phylum Myxococcota_A; class Polyangia; order Polyangiales; family JADJQN01; genus CAIUAC01. The sequence continues at coordinate 295 of CAIUAC010000444.1, read as the reverse complement.
GTCGAGGGTCAGCGGGCACGTCGAGGTGTTGCCGGCGTCGTCGGTGGCGGTCGCCGTCGTCATCGTGCGACCGCGCGCGAGCACGGGCGGCTCGAACGTGAGCGCCACGTCATCGTCGCAGGCGTCGCTCGCATGGACCGCGTCGGCGAGCGACACCTCGCCGGGCGCGGTGCGCACGATGGTCACGGGCGCCGAGGCGCACACGAGCGCGGGCCTCGTCTCGTCCACGACCGTGATCATCGTCGCGCAAGAGACGACCCCGCCGTCGGCTCCGGTCGCGGAGTACGTCACGCTC
>CAIUAC010000443.1 GCA_903896985.1 uncultured Sandaracinus sp. | reverse complement strand
CGTCCCCGGCGAGCACGAAGGTCGCGCCCGCGAGCGGCGGCGCGACGCGGGTCGAGGCGAACGAGACGAGCGGGTGGAGGACGCCGACGTGCGCGCCCGCGCGTGCACAGGCGGCGAGCGGCTCGACGCCGAGACGGCCCGCGCAGTGCAGCACCACAGCGCCGCGTGAGAGGCCAGGCGCGAGACGCTCGGCGGCCGCCTCGAGCGCCGCGTCCGGCAGCGCGAGCACGATGACCCGCGCCGTGCCGACGTCCTCTGCGGAGCACGTCTTCCCCGGCACGAGCCGCGCGGAGTGCCCCGCCGCGGTCAGCGCTGCGACGAGCGCGCGCCCGACCTTGCCGCGCCCGACGACGAGCGTGCCCGCCCGCGTCACGCGCCGTGCTCCGCGCCTCGATAGAGCCCGTGCGCGCGCACGTACGCCGCGACCGCGTGCGGCACGAGCCCGCTCGGATCCTCGCCGCTGCGCAGCCGCCGGCGCACCTCGGTGCTGCTGATCGGCGGCAGCGCGTACGGTCCGCCGAGCTCGCCGCCGTCGTGCCCTGCGCGACCGACGATCAGCGGCGGCGCGAGGGCCGCGACGCGCTCGAAGGCGTGCCACTTCGCGGTCTCTGCGAGCAGATCCGAGCCGATCACGAGGCGCAGGCGCACGCCCGGGAGGCGACGCCGGAGCTCCTCGAGCGTGCGGAGCGTCAGGCTCTCGCCGCCGAGCTCCGCCTCGATGCGCGAGACCTCGACGCCGCGCAGCTCCGCGAAGGCGAGCTCACACAGCCGCAGCCGGTGCTCGTAGGGCGCCATCGCCTTCTGGAACGGGTGCCGGTACGTCGGCACGACGAGCAAGCGAGCGAGCGGCACCGACGCGAGCGCCCACGCGGCCGCGAGCACATGCGCGATGTGCGGAGGGTTGAAGCTGCCGCCGAAGACCGCGACCTGCTCGCCATCCGCGCTCATGGCGCGACCACCACCTTGCCCGTGCGGCGCTCGAGCGTCTCGCGGAACAGCGGCGCGCCGGAGAGGTCGTAGAGCGACACGGCGACGTTCCCGTCGTCGTCGAGCTCGACGATGCCGACCTTGCGATCTCGGAGCGGCCCCGGCGTGAAGAAGTAGCGATGCCCGAAGCGCTTGAGGTCCGCCATGGGCGACTTGCCGTAGACGACGAGGTGCGCGTTGGCGATGTCGTCCTCGTCGAGCACGGCCTTGTCGTGCACGACGAGCACGATGCGATCGTCGAGCATCTCGACGGCGCGCGCGGGCGCGGGGGGGAGCCTCCGCACGGTGTCGAGGCGCTGCACCGCGGCGTCCCCCGCGAGCAGCTTCTCGAGCGCTGCGGCGGCGCCTCGGGGGGCTAGCTCGACGACGCGCTCGAGGAACGCCGCCTCGGTCGCCGCGCCTCCGACGAGCTCCTCAGCCCAGTCCGCGAGCACGCGCTCGACGGCGTCGTCGGTGCCGAGGTAGATCGTCTGATCGACGACCGCGTCACCGACGAGAAACTCCACGGCCTCGCGGAGCACCGCCGTGTCGCCGTCCGCGGGCCCGAGCAGACCGAGACGCATACGCCGCCCCGCCCTCAGCGCCGGTCAACGCCGGAGCGATGACGAGCTTCGAAGTGCGAGTCGGAGATGGCGAAGCCGATGAGCGCGCGCGCCGCGGCGACCTTGCGCACCGCGGCCGTGCGCCGCGGATCCGCCGCGGGGATCTCTGCCGAGCTCAGGCGCAGGAGCGCCGAGACCGCCGCAGGCACGGAGCCCGTCGCGACGAGCGCGATGCGGTCGCCGAGCTCCCAGGCGGCGGCGCCGAGGTGCAGCGCGTCGAAGGCAGCCGAACCGAGCATCTCGTAGATGTGCGGATAAAGCTCATCGCGCACCTTCTTGTTGAGCGCCTTGCCGAAGCGCTTCCCCGCCTCCTCGAGCGCCGCGACGTTCACGCCCGGGGGCGCGAAGTGCGGGTCGTAGTGCCGCATGATCCCGGACACCGCGAGCGCGAGGTCGGCGGGCTGGGCGCGCACGGCCGCGACGAGGTTCGCGCGGGCGAGCTTGACGGCGCGCGTCAGCAGGAAGAGCCGCTCCCGCGGGTCGACGTTCGGCGCGAGCAGGTCGCGTCCGATCAGGATCCCGACGGGCTGGCTGGAGATCGGCATGCAGATGCGGGGCGAGCTGGCGGTCGTCCAGAGCTCGATCTCCGAGACTCCGAACCAGCGGGCGAGCTCCTCGATCTGCGCGCGGTACGGCAGATCCCGCACGCTGACGCGCTCGGCGCGGAGGGACTTCAGCTCGAGGGGCGGGAGCGTCTTGTCGAGCGCGTCGCCCGCGAGGCGGAAGACGGTGCGCGCCGCGATCGGGAGCGCCACAGGGGAGACGAGCTCCTCCAGCTCGACGTCCGCCGCAGCGCTGCCAGCGCCGGGCACGCCGCCCGCCGCGTCGAGCAGCTTGGCGAGCTCCTCGTCGACGATGCCGAACGCGGCGCCAGCCGACGCCGCCGTGCGCGCCGCGTCCTGCCGCCCGCGCCAGCCGAGCACCTCGACGAGCCCGTGCCACGCGGAGGTGTCCGCCGGGTCCGTCTCGATCGCGTGCCGGAAGTCCGTGACGCCCCGGTTGAGGTGCATCGCGAGCGCCGACTGCTGGTCCTGGCGCTGATAGAACTCCGCGATCGCGCGGAGCACGCCGAGGTTCGTCGGCTCGAGCCTGCGCGTCGCCTCGAGCGCCGCCTCGGCCTGACGGCCCTGCCCGTGCTTCTCGTAGGCGGAGGCGAGGTCGAGCCGATGCTGCCGCGCGTGGTCCGGGTCCGGCTCGGCGTGCACGAGCTGCTGCAGCACCTCGACGGCGGCGGGCCACTGCTGCTCGCGCTCGTAGAGGCGCGCGAGGCAGCCCATCGCCCCGAGATCCGTGGGCGCGAGCTTGAGCACGCGCCGGAACGCGGCCTCCGCGCGCTTCGGGTCGGGCATATGGTCGTCGTAGATCGTCCCGAGCCGATAGAAGACGTCGCGCAGCTCGTCGACTTCCTTCGTCAGGCGCGCGATGCGGATGTACGCCTCCGCGGCGCCGCGCCAGTCGTGCCCGCCGACCGAGAGCTCGGCCAAGCGACGCAGCGCGTCGAGGCGATCGGGGTCGAGCGCGAGCGCCGCCTTCAGCGCGGTCTTGGCGCCCTCGGTGTCGCCGAGCTTCTCGCGGATCGCCGCCGAGCGATTCTGGAGCACGACGAGCGCGGCCGAGTCTCCGCCCGCCGCGACGCGCGCGTCGGTGAGCTCCGCGAGGCGCGCGAGGTCGTTCCGCGCCTCGAGCAGCTGCGCGAGCCGGTCGTAGAGGTCGGCGTGCGTCACGTCGAGCTTCGCGCCCTCTTCGAACGCCGCGATCGCGCGCTCCGGGTCGTCCTCCTCGTCCTGCCAGGTCATGCCG
>CAIUAC010000442.1 GCA_903896985.1 uncultured Sandaracinus sp. | reverse complement strand
GCCCCGTGCGACTCTGCGTGTTCCGCCGGCGCATCATCGACGAGACCCGGCTCGAACTGCGGCGCGTCGACCGCCATCGTCTCGACGTCGTCCGCGTCGATGGTGATACCGGGCGGCCCGAACGCCGCCTCCTCGAGCACTGGGACCGGGATGACCGAGGGGGTGTGCACGGTCGCTTCGCGCGGTGAGGGCGCTCGCCGCGCGGCGGGACGCTTGCTCGCGGGAGGCTTGGCCGCAGGGGGCTTGGCCGGAGGGGGCTTGACGGCGGCCTTCGACGGCGCGGTGACGGGCTTGCTCTTCGCGCGCGGCTTGGCCACGACAGCCGGCTGCTTGGCCTCGGTCGGGCGCGCCTTCGTGGCGCTCGTTCGCGCTCCCTGTGCCTCGCCCTGCGCGGGGCGCTTCGTGCGTTCCTTGGCCATCGTTGTCTTCCTGGCGGGGCTCGCGTCCCGTCCTAGAGCGAGTCGTGCAAGAGCCGCGCGTCGCGGAGGCGGAGCGCGCCACCGAAGTCGAGCACGGCCTCACGCGTCGTGTAAGCGGCCCGGAAGCCGAGCTCGGCTGCCGCGCGCTCGCCGTCGGCGACGCAAAGAAAGCGCAAATACGCGAGGAAAGACGGCGGCACTTCCGCCGCGTTCGCCGCCCAACCGAGCGCGGTCAGTTGCTGCAGTACGGGCCACGGGAGCGGCAGCGACATACGCCCCGCGAGCTTCACGATCGTCGACACGGGCAGCACGCCCTCGCCGATCACGTTGAAGGTGCCCGGCACGTCGCGCGCGATGGCGAGCTTGAGCGCGGCGAGCGCGTCCATCTCGTGCACGAACTGCAGCAGCGGATCGAAGCCGAGCACCGTGGGCACGAACCGGCGTGAGAGCCAGCGCGTGAGGAAGTTGTTGGCCGTCGGCCCGAGCACCGGCGCGAAGCGCAGGATCGTCACGCAGGACCCGGGCGCCGACTGCGCGAACTTGCGCGTCTCTTTCTCGGCGTCGATCTTGTCGGCGAGGAACTGAGTGGTCGGCAGCCCGCGCACTGGGTGGTTCTCGGTCAGGAAATTCGGGTTCGACGCGTGCGCGCCGTAGAGCGCGGTCTGCGAGCGCAGGATGAACTTGCCGATGCGGCGCTCACGGCAGGCGTTGAGCACGTGCATCGTGCCGACCGACTCGAGCTCGTGCGCCCACGCCCCGGCGCGCGACGGGCTCGAGAGGAAGGCGAGGTGCGCGAAGGTGTCGACGTCCTCGGCGCCGAGGATCTCCGCGAGGCGGGAGTCGACCGCCGGCTGCGTCAGGTCGAGCTGATAGAAGCGCGTCTTGGCGCCCGCCGTGCGCGGGCTCTGCACGTCGACGACGACGATCTTCGAGATCGACTCGTCCGACTCGAGCAGCCCGACGAGGTTGCGCCCGAGGAAAGAGCTCGCGCCCGATACGGCGACGACGCGCTTGCGCAGAGCGACTTGCGCGCCCCCTCGCGGAGTGGTGCGGGCCAGCTGCGCAGCCCCTGCGAGAATCGGTCTATCGGTGCCCTGCCCCATGCGGCGGCGAAGACTAGAGGGCGCAGCGCGCGCGGTCAACGGCACGACGACCGCCGCGCTGCTACCCTCGCCGCTCGATGACGAGCCGCGCGCGCACGTGGACGCTCCTCGGCGTGTGCGCCTGCGCGTATCTCTACGCGTTTCCGTACCAGCCAGAGCTCAACAACCCGAACGAGAACGTCCGCTTCTACATGACGGCGGCGATCGTCGAGGAGCACAGCTACATCATCGACGCGCTCCGCGCCCGCTGGGGCTGGGTGAACGACGCCGCGGTGAAGGACGGACACGCCTACAGCGTGAAGGCGCCTGGCGCGAGCGAGCTAGGCGTCCCCGGCTATTGGCTGTACGCGCAGGTGCAAGGCGCGCGCGGGTTGCCCCTCGACCGCGTGGTCGCGCTCTGGGTCTGCCGCGTCACGGGCAGCGTGCTGCCGGCGCTGCTGTTCCTCTACTTCCTCCATCGCTGGCTGCTGCGCCGCGTGCCGAACGAGCCGGTGCTCGCGGACGCGACGGTGTTCGCGATCGGGCTGGGCTCGCTGCTCTACGGCTACGGGATGATGTTCGTGAGCCACACGCAGAGCGCGGCGGCCGCGTTCGGCGCCTTCGCGCTGCTCGAAGACGCGCGCACGCGGCGCACGGTGACGGCGGGGCGCGCGTTCCTCGCGGGGCTCCTCGCAGCGGGCGTGACCTGGCTCGAGTATCCGGGCGTCTTCGCGTCGCTCGTGCTCTCGATCTACGCGCTCTTCTGCCTGCGGCCGTGGAAGCGCGTCGTGCCGTTCGCGCTCGGCGCGCTCGTGCCGACGCTGGCCGTCATGCACTTTCAGTGGAAGGCGTTCGGCAATCCGCTGACGCCGGGGCACCTCTACGTCGAGAACCCCGCGTTCCGGGCGGAGCATCAGCATGGCTTCTTCGGCGCGGACGGCTTTCACGCCGAGGCGTTCGGGCTGATCTTCAACCGCGGCTTCGGGCTGCTCGCGCTCACGCCGCTGCTCGTCTTCGCCGTGCTCGGTTTGCCGCGCTTGCTCGCGAAGCGCGGCGTGCGCCCCGACGCGGTCGCCTCGCTGATGCTCGTGCTGCTCTCGTTCGGCGCCATCGTCACGATGCGGATCTGGCGCGGCGGCTGGACGCTCGGGCCGCGCTACCTCGCGCTGATGGTGCCGTTCGTCGCGTGGTGGGCGATGGAGGGGCTCGCGCTCATCGCCGCGCGCTCACGCCTGACGGCGCGCGCGCTGGCGATCGGCACCTGCGCCGCGGGCCTCGTCGCGTCGGGCGTTCCGAGCCTCTATTACCCGCACCTTCCCGAGGAGCTGACGCGCCCGCTGCCGCAGCTCTTTGCCGTGCTGATCGCCCACGACTACGCGCCGACCAACGCGCTCAGCTGGCTCGAGACGTACGGCTCGCTGTCGATGCTGCCGCTCGCGCTGCTCGCGACGGGCGCGCTCGCGTGGATGACGTGGCAATCGACCAAAGGGGCGTCCTCCCGCGTCGGCGCGGCGAGCGTGATGGCCGTCGGCGCCGCGTTGGTCGGCTGCGTCGCGCTGCTGCCCGCGGGGCTCGCGCCGGACGAGGAGCCGGTGATCCGCGACACACGCGCGTTCATCGTCGAACACTGGCAGCCCGCCGGCCACGATCTCGCCACGCAGCTCGAAGCGCAGGTGCGCGCGCCGGGCGCCGACGCCGCGACGGTGCAGCGCCTCGAGCAGCGCCTGGCCGACGTCTACGAGCGCGAGGGCCGAACCCGTGAGGCGCTCCGCGCCCGGCGTCGCGCGGGTCTCGGCGCCCCGTGAGCGCGTTCGACTGCACTCGCTGCGGCGCGTGCTGCACGAACCCAGCGACCAACACGGCAGAGGGCTTCGTCGACTACGTCGAGGTGCGCGCGGGCGAGCCGCTGCTGCGCCGCGCGGATCTGCTCAAGAAGTACGTCGTGACGAACGCGAGCGGCGAGCGGCACCTGCGCCTCGACGCGAGCGGGCGCTGCCTCGCGCTGCTCGGCGGGCTCGGCAAGCGCGTGCGCTGCGCGATGTACGCGCATCGACCGCACGGCTGCAGGCGCGTTCAAGCGGGCGACGCCGAGTGCCTTCGAGTGCGGGCGGACCGCGGACTCAGCGGCGCGTAGCGGAGGCGCGCCGCGGTTGCACTACACTCGGGCGCGCGATGTCCAAGCTCCCGCTGCTCGAGGCGTTCGATCGCGCCGCTCCGGCGCTCCATGCGCACGGCAGAGCCGTGCGAACCCAGCTCGAGGCGTGGCTCGAGGCGGACGAGGGGCTGAAGCTCCACTCGGTCACGCTGCGGCTCAAGGACCGCGAGAGCCTCGCGCGTAAGCTCGCCCGCCCAGACCGCACCTACGAGCAACTTTGGGACGTCACCGACCTGATCGGGCTGCGCGTGATCACGTACTTCGAGGACGGGGTCGACCGCGTCGGGCAGCTGCTCGAGGCGAAGCTGCCCGTCGACTTTCATCGCTCGACCGACAAGCGCCGGCAGCGCGACGAGGGGCGCTTCGGCTACCGCTCGCTGCACTACGTCTGTCGGCTCCCGAGCGACGACGCGCTGCCCCCCGACGCGCGCTACGAGATCCAGGTGCGCACGATGCTCGAGCACGCGTGGGCCGAGATCGAGCACGACCTCGGGTACAAGTCGCGCCACAGCGTGCCCGGCCCCGCGCGTCGACGCCTCAACCGGCTCTCCGGGCTGCTCGAGCTCGCCGACCAGGAATTCGCCGCGATCCGCCGCGAGCTCGCCGACTACGAGCGCGCCCTGCCCGCGCGCATCGCCGAGGCCGACACGGCCATCGCGCTCGACAAGCTCTCCCTCGGCACGCTCCTCGACTGCGCCGAGACGCGCGACCTCGACACGGCGATCGCCCGCGTCCTCGGCAAGCCGCTCAGCGCCGAGCCGTTCTTCCCGGACTACCTGATCCGTCTGCTCGCCGCGTGCGGCATCGACACCGTCGCCGCTGCGCGCGACGCGCTGATCGAGCACGGCGCCCGTGTGCCGGGCATGGTGATGCCCTACTTCGACTACAGCCGCAGGGCGTGGGGCCTGGCGCCCGAGCAGATGCCGAACCTCGTCCGCGGCTACGCGCTGTTCTTCCTCGCGCACGCGCTCGCGCTCGACGCGCCGCGCCTCGGCGCAACCCCGGTCGAGCGGCTCGCGCGCCTCTATTACGAGCTCGACTACCCCGACGATGCAGACGCCGCGCGGCGAGTCGCGCAGGCGCTCGTCGCGGCGTTCAGCGGCGCCTGAGCGAGCAACGTGCCTGCGCGCGAGGGCTCACTCGCAGGTGCGCTGAGGCCGCTCGTACACCTGATAGGCGAACGCGCCGGAGCCCCGATAGGCGTTGAGCCGCATCCGATAGCCGCCGGGGACGACGATGAACTGCTTCACGTCGGCGACCGGATCGACGGCGATGTCGCGCTGTAGCTGCGCGCCCGAGGGATCCGACAGGTAGATGTCGAGGTCGCTCATCCCGCTCCCCGCAAACCCGACGAACGCGTAGCAGCTGCCGGCGGTCGTGAGGTTGACGGTGAAGTCCTGCGACTGACCGGCGCCGAGCACGCCCGAGCCCGCCAAGCCAGGGACCGGCCGAAACCCGCGCGCGACGTAGCGCCCAGAGAATTGGTCCATGCGACGACGCACCGAGGGGTCGAGCCCGGCGATTCCGACCACCTGCGCCGCCGCGCCGGGGTTCCGATAGATCTGATAGGTGTACGGGCCGCGGCCGTCGTACATCAGGATTCGGACCGCATAGGTGCCGGTCTCTTGGACGCAGGTGTTGACGATCGGGCGTGAGTCGGTGGCGATGTCGCGCGCGACCTCGCGTCCTTCCGGCGACGTCAGATAGATGTCGAGATCGCGCACGCCCGCGCCGCCGAACGCCGCGAGCGTGTAGCAATCTCCCGCGCTCAGCGTCGCGGAGTAGCGCTGGCTCGCGCCGCGCGAGAGCGAGTCAGCGCCGGGCGCGCCGTGCGGGACGTAGCCCGCGGCGATCTTCTGGAGCGTGTACTCGTTCATGCGGGCGCCGGCGCGCGAGTCCGCGCCCACGGGCAGCGGCGGCAGCGTCGGCACCGACGGCACCGCAACCGGCAGCCCCGCGCCGGGGATTTGCCCCACGGCTCCCTGCCCGCCCGGCTTCGCGATCGGGCTACCCGGCCCGCCGAGCGCACCGGAGGGCAGCGCCCCCGGCAGCCCACTCAACGGAGGCGGCGGCGGCGGCGAGGACCCTCCGAACGGCGTGCAGCAGCCGGCGACCCAGAGCGCCGCGATCATCGCGTGCGGCTGCACGGAACGGGAAACGGAGCGTCGAGTTCCCCCTGGGAGGCTCGAGAAAGACGTCGAGTTCATGCGCCGAGGCTGCTGGAGGCTCGCCTGGAAGTCAAAAACCGCCTTCATCGCGGCGCCGCGCGCCCCCCCCGACCCGTCGCGCGCGTGGGCTGTGACGCACCGCGCAAGCCCCCTCTCGACAATTCCGGGCTCCGCTGCTAGAAGGGCGCACCTCCGACGGCGCCGGAGCCTCTTTGCGCGCGCGATCCGCCCGAGAATTCGCGGTGAATCGCGGGACAAAAGGCTACGGGACGTCCTCTCTGAGACCACTCCTGGAGACCTCTCATGTCCACCCGACTCTCCGCGCTCTCACTGAAGGCCGCGCGCCCTGCCCTTGTCTGGGAAGGCTGTTGGGAGCGCTGCGCCGCGCTCCTCGCCTTCGCGGTCGCCTTCGCACTGCCGGGCCTCGCGCTCGCGCAGGACGCCCCACGACACCACGGCGGTGAGGCGAGCCTCGTGCTCCCCGACCTCGGCTCGGTCTCGTTCCTCGGGATCAGCGGCCACACGCTCCTGATGAGCGGCTTCCTCGTCTGTGCGTTCGGCCTGACGTTCGCGATGGTCATCTACATGCAGCTCAAGAACGCGCCCGTTCATCAGTCGATGAAGGACGTGTCCGAGCTCATCTACGAGACCTGCAAGACGTACATGATCACGCAGGGCAAGTTCATCCTGAAGCTCGAGCTCTTCATCGGCGTGATCATGGTCGCGTACTTCGGCTTCTTCGCGAAGGACGCGAACGACCAGCCGCTCGGCGCAGTCAAGGTCGCGACCATCATCGTCTTCTCGCTGATCGGCATCGCCGGCAGCTACGGCGTCGCCTGGTTCGGCATCCGCATCAACACCTTCGCCAACTCGCGCGCGGCCTTCGCGAGCCTCGAGGGCAAGGGCTGGGGCGTCTACGGCATTCCGATCAAGGCGGGCATGAGCATCGGTATGCTGCTCATCTCGGTCGAGCTCTTCCTGATGCTCATGATCCTGCTCTTCATGCCGGCCGACTACGCGGGCCCGTGCTTCATCGGCTTCGCGATCGGTGAGTCGCTCGGCGCCTCGGCGCTCCGCATCGCGGGCGGCATCTTCACGAAGATCGCCGACATCGGCTCCGACCTCATGAAGATCGCCTTCAAGATCAAGGAAGACGACCCCCGCAACCCGGGCGTCATCGCCGACTGCACGGGCGACAACGCGGGCGACTCGGTGGGACCTACCGCCGACGGTTTCGAGACCTACGGCGTGACCGGCGTCGCGCTTATTATGTTCATCACCCTCGCAGTCAAAGATCCCTCGCTTCAAGCAAAGCTCATTGTCTGGATCTTCGCCATGCGCTTTTTGATGGACTTCATGTCAGGTATTT
>CAIUAC010000441.1 GCA_903896985.1 uncultured Sandaracinus sp. | reverse complement strand
CGCCCTCGCCGACAACTGCAACGGGCTGCCCGACGAGGGCAACCCGGGCGGCGGCGCGAGCTGTGGCTCGAGCGTCGGGGCGTGCCGTGCGGGCGCGCAGACGTGCACGGCGGGCGTGCTCGCGTGCGTCGGCGACATCGGCCCGCGCGCAGAGATCTGCGACGGCGTCGACAACAACTGCAACGGCACGGTGGACGAGGGCAACCCCGGCGGCGGCGCCACCTGCGGCTCGGCGATCGGCGCGTGCCGCACGGGCACGCTCACCTGCTCGGCGGGCGGCCTCGTGTGCACGGGCAGCCTCGCGCCTGCGGTCGAGACCTGCAACGGCATCGACGACGACTGCGATGGAACGGTCGATGACGGCATCGCGAGCCCCGGCGCTTGCGGCGTGTCCACGGGCGAGTGCGACCTCGGCGTGCAGCGCTGCGTCGGGGGCGCGTTCGTGTGCACCGGCAACGTCGGCCCCGTGACGGAACTCTGCGACGGGCGGGACAACGACTGCGACGGCTCGACCGACGAGGGCAACCCCGGCGGCGGCGTCACGTGCGGCACGTCCACGGGCGAGTGCGCCCCGGGCATCAGCGAGTGTCTCGCAGGCGTCCTCGTCTGCACGGGCGGCACGCCCGCGGCGGTCGAGGTCTGCAACGGCCTCGACGACAACTGCGACGGTCTCGTCGACGAGGGCAATCCAGGCGGCGGCGGTAGCTGCGGCACGACGGACGTGGGTGAGTGCGAGTTCGGCGCGCTGGCCTGCTCTGGCGGGGCCCTCGTCTGCGTCGGCTCGACGGGTCCAGTGGCCGAGCGCTGCAACGGCCTCGACGACGACTGTGACGGGGTGGTCGACGACGGCGACCCCGAGGGCGGCGCTGCCTGCGGCGACGACACCGGAGAGTGCACCTACGGCACGACCGCCTGCGTCGCCGGTGCGCTCATCTGCAACCGCGGGACGGGGCCGGTGCCCGAGGTCTGCAACGGTCTCGACGACGACTGCGACGGCGTCGCAGACGAAGGGCTCGCGGTCGGCGCGCCGTGCGGCTCCAGCGTAGGCGAGTGCCTGCCTGGCGTCTTCCTGTGCCGCGACGGCGGGCTGGTGTGCGAGGGCGAGGTCGGGCCGACGCCGGAGGTCTGCGACGCGCTCGACAACGACTGCAACGGCGCCGTCGACGACGGCATCGCCCTCGGCGCGACGTGCGGGTCCGACGTCGGCGTATGCGCGGCGGGCACGCAGCAGTGCATCGCCGGGCGCAACGTCTGCGTCGGCGAGGTGCTGCCGACGCTCGAGACGTGCAACTGCAACGACGACAACTGCGACGGGACCGTCGACGAGCCGCGGCCCGACGGCACGCTCTGCCCGGGCACGTCGTCGTGCGTGGACTGCGCCTGCGTGGTCGCCTGCGTCCCCAGCGAGTTCGGTCCCCAGTGTCCGGGCGGGGCCGTGCCCGTGATGCACGGCGACGCGTGCTGGTGCGAGAGCGCCGCCTGCGACGCCACCGTCTGCGCGACCGAGACGCACGACAGCCCCGCGACGAGCGCGGCTGCCTGCGCCCCGGACGCGACCGGCCTCCCGGTCTGCGTCTGCAAGAACAACGTCTGCACGTTCCCGTGCGAGGGCGTCGTCTGCGCAGAAGGCACCGTCTGCGACCCGCGCGACCCGATGGGGCTCTGTGTCCCGGACGATTGCCGCGGCCTCGGCTGCCCGGCGGGCGAGGTCTGCGACCGCGCCACCGGCGCCTGCACGACCGACCCCTGCGTGGCGGCGGCGTGCGACGAAGCCCAAGCGTGCCGCGATGGCACGTGCGAGCCGAGCTGCGCGACGACGGTGTGCGCGACCGGCGAGACCTGCGTCGCCGGCGTCTGCGTGGCCGACCTGTGCAACGGGGTAACCTGTAGCGCGGTGCAGTACTGCAACCCCGCCGACGGCACCTGCACGGGCGACCTCTGTGTCACGGGCGGCGTCACTTGCCCGGCCGGCACCTTCTGTGACCCGCTCACCGGCTCCTGCGACGAAGACCCGTGCGCGCGGCTCCGCTGCCCGAGCGGTCAGACCTGCGCGGACGGCGAGTGCGTCGCCGATGGGCCGGTCGACCCGGACGGCGGCGTACCGGACCTCGGCCCGCCCGCGGTCGACCTCGGCCGAGTCGACGCAGGTCACGGCTTCACCCGCGTGCTCGCCTCGGGCGGCGGCGGCTGCGTCTGCGACGTGCCGGGCGCTGTGCACACGGGCCCGATGTCGAACTCGGCGGCGTGGCTGGCGGCGCTCGGGCTCGCCGGGCTCGTCTTCGCGCGGCGCCGGCGGACGGCGCTGCGTGCGGCGAACGAGCGCAGCTT
>CAIUAC010000440.1 GCA_903896985.1 uncultured Sandaracinus sp. | reverse complement strand
CCGTTCTTCGACGATCTGTCCATCGATGAAGCCTCCTACCGCTCGCATCTGCGCGATGTCTGTGCGGTGCAGGGTCTGGCTGCGATCACCACCAACGCCCATTCCACCGAGGTCGGTTCCTGCACCCCGGACGAACAGCGCCGGGTGCGGCGCGTTCAAGATGACGAGGCGCTCGACGACCTCGGGGCGCGACGCGGCGACGTGCCACGCGATGACGCCGCCCCAGTCGTGCGCCACGAGGTGCACGCGCGCGTACCCGAGCGCGCGCACCAGCCCAGTGATGTCCGAGACGAGGTTGTCGAGGCGGTACGCCCGGACGCCGACGGGCTTCTCAGAGATGTTGTAGCCCCGCAGATCAGGCGCGATCACGCGGAAGCCAGCCTCGACGAGGGGCAGAATCTGGTAGCGCCAGGACCACCAGAACTCGGGGAAGCCGTGCAGCAACACGATGGGCTGCCCGTCCTCTGGTCCCGCGACGGCGACGTGCAGCTTGATGGACCGACCGTCAGCGTCGGGGCCGACCTCGATCGTCCGATGTTCGACGTCGGCGTCCGTCGCTGCGCGCAGGCTCGTCATCACTCCTCGGGGGGGCCGACGCGCTGCGAGTGGCTCAGCGTGCAGCGGCGACCGACTTCACGAAGCGGTCGAAGAGGTAGCGCGCGTCGTGCGGTCCGGCGCTCGACTCCGGGTGGTACTGCACGCTGAACGCGCCGGTCTCGTGGTGGACGAGGCCCTCGACGGTGCCGTCGTTGAGGTGCACGTGCGTGGCCTCGCACTTGCCGGCGAGGCTGTCCATGTCGACGCAGAAGCCGTGGTTCTGGGTGGTGACCTCGATCTTGCCGGTGACCAGGTCCTTGACCGGCTGGTTCAGGCCGCGATGCCCGAACTTCAGCTTGTAGGTCGTGCCGCCGAGCGCGAGGCCGAGGATCTGATGACCGAGGCAGATCCCGAAGAGCGGCTTCTTTCCGAGGAGCGCGCGCGTCGTCTCGATCGCCTGCGTGACGGCCGAGGGATCGCCCGGCCCGTTGGAGAGAAACACGCCATCGGGCGAGAGCGCGAGCACCTGCTCGGCGGTGCTCGTCGAGGGCACGACCGTCACGGAACAGCCCGCGTCGACGAGGCATCGCAGGATGCTCTGCTTGACCCCGAAGTCGATCGCGACGACGTGGTACGGGCGCGCCGACGCGGCTGGGCGCGACGCCTCGAGCCACACGCCCGAGCCCTGCGCCCAGGTGTACGGCGCCTTCGTCGTGACCTCGCCCGTGAGGTCACGGCCGCTCATCGGAGGCGCAGACCGCGCGCGGTCGTGGAGCGTCTTCGGGTCCTCGCTGCCGATGGCAGCCATTTGCGCGCCCGCGTCCCGGATGTGCCGCGTGAGCGTGCGGGTGTCGATGCCCTGCAGGCCGACGATGCCGTGCTTGCGCAGGTATGCGTCGAGCGTCTCGCTCGTGCGCCAGTTGCTCGCGACCGAACTCAGCTCGTGCACGATGAAGCCAGCGAGCGCGGGCTTGCGCGCCTCGTCGTCCTCGACGTTCACGCCGGTGTTGCCGATCTCGGGCGCGGTCATCGTGACGAGCTGCCCGCAGTACGAAGGGTCCGTCAGGACCTCTTGGTAGCCGGTCATGCCGGTCGTGAAGACGACCTCGCCGACGGTGACGCCCGCCGCGCCGATCGCGCGTCCGGAGAACACAGTGCCATCTGCGAGCACGAGATGCGCGGGGGTAGTCATGAGAGTTCGTGTGCCAGCGAGCCGCCGACGAGCGTGAGCCGAACGCGGCCCTGCACCTGCCGACCGAGGAGTGGGGTGTTCTGCGACTTCGAGTGAAGCGTGCTCTTCGTGACCGTCCAGCGCGCCTCGGGGTCGATCACCGTCAGGTCCGCGCGCGCGCCGACGACGAGCGAGCCGCCCTCGAGCCGCGCGACCTTCACGGGCGCGGTCGAGAGCGCCTCGATCAGGCGCAGGGGCGTGAAGACTCCGCGACGCACGAGCTCGAGCATCGCCGGCAGCACCGTCTCGACGCCGATCATCCCCGGCAGAGCCGCCGAGAATTCGCAGTCCTTCTCGAGCGTCGAGTGGGGCGCGTGGTCCGTCGCGATGCAGTCAATGGTGCCGTCGCGCAGGGCTTCCTGCAGCGCTTCGACGTCCTCGTCCTCGCGGAGCGGCGGGTTCACCTTGCAGACGGTGTCGTATCCGAGCACCGACTCGTGCGTCATCGTCAGGTGATGCGGCGTCACCTCGGCGCTCACGCGAATGCCCCGCGACTTCGCCTCGCGCAGCAGGCGGACGGCGACCTTCGAGCTCAGGTGCGCGACGTGGTAGCGGGCGCCGGTCAGCTCTGCGAGGAGCAGGTCGCGCGCGACGATCACGTCCTCCGCGACGCGCGGCCAGCCGCGCAGCCCGAGCTTCGTCGAGACGGCGCCCTCGTGCATCAGCGCGCCGGCGGTGAGGTCGTGATCCTCGCAGTGCTGCGACACGAGCAGATCGAAGGTGCGGGCGTACTCGAGCGCGCGCCGCATGACGGCGGCGTTCATCACGCACCTGCCGTCGTCGCTCACGCCGACGGCCCCAGCCGCCTGGAGATCCGCCATCTCCGTCAGCTCTGCGCCCTCCAGGCCCTTCGTGATCGCGCCGAACGGATGCAGCCGAGGGGCGCTCCTCGCCGCGGTGTTCGCGCTCGCCGCGCGCGCGACCATCGCCTCCGTGATCGCCCGGTTGTCGTTGACCGGCTTCGTGTTCGGCATCGCGCAGACCTGCGTGAAACCACCCGCCGCGGCGGCCCGGAGCCCGCTCGTGATGTCTTCTTTGTACTCCTGCCCCGGCTCGCGAAAGTGCACGTGCAGGTCGACGAGGCCGGGGACGACCCAGCAGCCCTTCACGTCGCGCACTTCGACGCGCTCGCCGGTGAGCCCTTCGCCCGCCCCGCGTCCGACGCGCGCGATGCGGCCATCCTCGATGACGACGTCCGCTTCCTCATCGAGTCCACGGCTTGGGTCGAGCACCCGACCATTACGCAGCACGAGCATGGGCACGCCGATAGCTTGAGGGAGGTCGTGCTGTCAACGGTCAGACGTGGCGCTGTTCGCGCGCTCGCCGCGTTGACGTGAGAACACCCGCCCCAGCGCGCACCCGAGCCGCCGAGCTGAGCGCATCAGCGGGGCGTCGGGGCGAGCCAGCGGCGGGTGTCGGTGAAGGCGCGGAACGCAGCGTACTCGCGCCTCGGCGGGGACCCGCCGACCGCGAGAGACGATCGTCAGCCGACCTTCTGGATCTCGGTCTCGTCGAGATCGAGCGACGGCGCCTCGATCAGGCCGACGGAGCTCTTCTCCGGCGCCGGGCGGGCGCGCTGCTCGTTCACCTTGTTTCGCATGGCCATCACCTTGCGGCACAAGGAGGCGAACTCCTTGTGGCGGGTCGCCATCGTGGGAGAGCCGCCGCGCAGGAGGGTCTGCACGATGAACTCCATGACCTGGATTTCGCCTTCGGAGAAGCTGTTGCTGATGCGCATGTCGG